>CAMOCO010000001.1 GCA_946610715.1 uncultured Clostridia bacterium
ACATCAATAGAAGATGCACAGTCCAGGCTTGATCTTATGAAAGAGGATATGCTGGGAAGATAGTTATATGCTTTAGTAATGGTAACCGCATTACAAATGTAACACTTGACAATTATGGTTATAGGCAGTATGATTAAACGCGTTTAGTTAAACGCAACTAATCATGCTGCCTGTTATTTTTTAAGGAGAATTAAATGGACAGAAAGAATCTGGAAGAATCCAAAACCGCATTAATAAATGCGACTGAAAATCTTATAATGCACGGGAAGGATCCGTCCAAGATCACAACCCGTCAGATTACTGGAGAAGCAGGGGTCAGTCCTGCTATGGTAAACTATTGCTTCGGTTCAAAAGAAGCACTGATCTACGAGGTGTTCAATAAACTTCTGGAATGTGCAAAAACGCACAATCCCAAGCTCCGCGAGCTTATGGGAAAGAAGATTGATAAGGTGGAGGAACTCCAGGAATTATATTTTGAAACTATTCGGCTGATGCTTCAATACAGAGGCATGCTGAAAGCCATAATCCGCTATTTTCTTGAGGATCTGGATATCAGTCTGAGCTCTGAGACTATTGATTTTATCGGAAGATACTATAAAGGGAAAAAGACTGAAGGAGAGTGTATTCTCCTTGCTTATCAGCTTTCAAGTATCAATGAACTGATGGTGCTCCGAGCTGAGGATATCAGCGAAAAATGCGGAATTAATCTGATGGATGATGATGTACTCAGAAAAGTTATTAAAGATAATATAGAAAGTGTTCTTAGAGTTAATTAGGGAGTAAATTATGATTTCAAAGTTTAGTGTAAAAAAACCATATACGGTTCTGGTATGCGTGATAGCAATCATAGTAGTCGGAATAGTCGCGGTAACAAAAATGACCATGGATCTTCTTCCGAATATGACGCTGCCATATGTAATGGTAATTACCACGGATCCCGGTGCAAGTCCGCTGGAGGTTGAGCAGAAGGTTACATCTCCGCTGGAATCGGCGCTGGCAACCACATCAAATCTGAAAAATATTCAGTCAATGTCATATAACAGTTATTCAACCATAATTCTGGAATATGAACAGACTTCAAATATGGATTCCACGATGATTGAAATCCAGCAGGGGCTGGATCAGATCAAGGGTTTCCTTCCTGATGGAGTGGGAAATCCCATGGTAGTTCAGCTGAATCCGGATATGCTTCCGATTATGGTTGCTGCAGTAATGGTCGAAGGTGAAGACAGCATCAAAACTGCAGACTATGTAACGACCGATGTGGTTCCTCAGCTGGAAGGTGTAGAGGGAGTTGCTTCGGTAAATGCATCGGGAAATGTTACGGAAACAGTACAGGTAACTTTGAATCAAAAGAAAATCGACAAACTTAATAAAGATATTGAGAAGGCTATTGATAATCAGTTTTCCGATGCGGAAGAGGAACTGGCAAAGTCCAAAGATGAGCTGGAATCCGGTAAGGAACAGCTGGAGGCCGGAAAAGAAGAAATGGCTGACAAACTGGCACAGGGGCAGACTGCCCTTGATACCCAGAAGGTGCAGCTGTATGCCACAGCTGCGGACATGGAACAGAACCTTCTGGTTCTTCAGTCGGGAAAAGCTGTTCTGGAACAGATCATAAAATCTGTAAATAATCTTACGGGAAGCATTAATTCTCTTAAGGAACAGATAGAGTCCATGAAATCTCTTATCGCACTGGTGGATGACGGGATACTTACTCCGGAACAGTTTATGGAGGCAAACGGAATAGATATAAATACTGCAAGACTACAGCTGCTTCAGCTGGAAAAACAGCTGCTGGAAAACTATGCGGCCATCAGAGCCCAGATAGAGCCCATAGCTGCTCAGTATAATATTGACCTTAATCTTATCCCCATAGAGGAGATAAATGCAGCCCTTGAGGTTGTAAATAAAGCCCTTATGGAGGATATTCCCGCGAATATTGCTTCAGAAGGTGAGGCAGCTGTAAATAATTTAAAAGAATATCTTAAGTCAGTAAATGAACGTCTGAGTGACATTGAGGGAAAGCTTGATATCAGTTCGGCCGTAGGAATGCTTTCCAATACCCTTACCCAGCTGAATGTGGGTATTGAAACCATTAACAGTGCAAAGGAACAGATAGATCAGGGCAAACTTAAGCTGAATGAAGCAGCGGTGATGCTCAGCAAGAATCAGATACTGGGCGAGCTTCAGCTGGCACAGGCCGATTCCCAGATCGCCCTTGGACAGGCGGGGATAACCCAGGCGGAGACGCAGCTGGATTCTGCAAAGGAGCAGGCTTCTTCTGCAGCCGATCTGAACAGTATTTTGTCGCTGGATACGGTAAACGGAATCCTTGTGGCGCAGAATTTTGATATGCCTGCCGGTTATGCCGGAGACTATCTTATCAGAGTAGGTGAGGATGTGCCTGATGTAGATTCACTTCGTGATATGGTGCTTATCGATCTCGGAATGGATGATATTGATTCCATAAAGCTTTCGGATATCGCAGATGTGGAACTCATAAATGATTCGGACAGCGTTTATGCAAAGGTTAATGGTGAAAATGCACTTCTTCTTACCTTTGAGAAGCAGACAGGATATTCTACAGGTGATGTAACTGACAATATACTGGCCAGATTTGAAATTCTGGAAAGAAATCTTGATAAACCGACACATTTTTCAGTACTTATGAATCAGGGCGTATACATTGATATCATTGTAAAATCCATTGCCCAGAATATGCTTCTGGGTGCCGGACTGGCGATAATCATCCTGATCATTTTCCTGAGAGATATAAAGCCGACTATAATAATCGCATGCGCGATACCGCTTTCTGTGGTATTTGCGGTGGTGCTCATGTACTTTACCGGAATAACACTGAATATCATATCAATGTCCGGTCTCACGCTAGGTATAGGAATGCTGGTGGATAACTCCATCGTAGTAATTGAAAATATTTACAGGCTGCGAAAAGAAGAGAATATGTCCATAAAGAAAGCTGCCGTTTACGGTGCAAGCCAGGTTGCGGGTGCCATAACGGCATCCACACTGACAACAATATGTGTATTCCTTCCGATAGTATTTACTGACGGACTTACAAGACAGCTTTTTGTGGATATGGGACTTACCATAGCTTATACGCTTACGGCCAGTCTTATAGTTGCCCTTACACTTGTGCCCGCAATGGCTCAGGGGCTTCTCAGAAAATCGAAGGGAACGGGAGCGTCAAGGAGCAGATTCTACGATATATTCGGTTCACTGGTAAGAAGTGCTCTCAGATTCAAGATAATCGTATTTATTCTTGTTATAGGAATCCTTGTGGCCAGCTTAGTGCTTTCACTTTCGAGAGGAACTGCATTCTTCCCGGAAATGACCAGTACGCAGGTAACTGTTACACTCAGTGTGCCTGATGAGGAAGAAAGAACCTTCAAGGAAATGACGGAGTATGCAGATACCCTGATGGAGAGGGTGGAAAAAATAGAAGATGTTGAGACAGTAGGTGCAATGATAGGAACTGGATCTCTTCTGGGAAGCTTCGGCGGATCCGGTTCAGATAATGTTACAATGTATGTGCTCCTGAATGAAAATACAAAGGCATCAAATGATGAGATCGCAGATGAAATATATAAATGCGCCGAGGATATTGACTGTGATGTGAATGTAAATACTGCTATGATGGACATGTCAATGCTTACCGGTGCAGGTATTACCGTAGAGGTAAAAGGAAGGGATCTGGATAAACTGACAGAGCTGGCAGGTCTTGTTGCTGCCGAGCTGGATGAAATAGAAGGTATTGAGGAAATAGATGACGGTATCGGTGAGACGCAAAATGAGCTTATGATATCTGTAGATAAGAAAAAGGCGGCAGAGTATGGAATGACTGTTGCCCAGGTATTTACACTTGTTTCGGCCGAACTCAGTGACACAAGATCCATGACCAGCATTTCCACGGATGTAAAGGATGTGGATGTGTATGTTAATACAGACAGTCAGGCTGATGTAACGATCTCGGATATAAAGAAGCTGACATTCGAATATACAGATAAGATTTCGGGAGAAACCGAGACAGTTCCTCTTTCAAGGATAGTTACATTTTCCGATAAATCGGAAATGACACTTATCCAGAGAGACGCCCAGGTAAGATATCTTCAGGTTTCGGGAATACTTAAGGAAGGCTATAATGTAGGTCTTGTAGGACGAGAGGTGGCAAACAGGATAAAGAACATTGAGGTTCCGGAGGGGTACTCCGTTAAAACCACAGGTGAAGATGAGGTGATAAATGAAGCCATGAGCCAGGTACTTCTTATGCTTCTTCTGGCAGTAATACTTATTTATCTTATTATGGTTGCCCAGTTCCAGAGCCTGCTCTCACCGCTTATTATAATGTTTACTATCCCGCTGGCATTTACGGGAGGATTTGCGGCACTGTATATGACAGGTAAGGAAGTTAGTATCATTGCTATGGTAGGATTTGTAATGCTGTCCGGTATTATCGTTAATAACGGTATTGTGCTGGTAGACTATATAAACCAGCTCCGAAGAGAAGGAATGGCAAAAAAAGATGCCATAGTTGAAGCTTCAAAAACACGACTCAGACCGGTTCTTATGACTGCCCTTACTACCATCATTTCCATGTCAACAATGGCGCTGGGAATGGGACAGGGAACCGAAATGTCTCAGCCTATGGCCATAGTAGTGGTGGGAGGTATGATTTACGGAACGCTGCTTACGCTTGTTGTGGTTCCGTGTATCTACGATGCGCTGAACAGAGAGAAGAATATGGTGGAAGAAGACCTGGAACTTGAAGAGGAAAGTAGTGGAGAGGAAAGTAGTGGAGAGGAAAATGATTTCTGATAATAAAGAATATGAAGTTGTAAGACTCCTTATAGAGAAGGGATTTCATATTGCATTTTCTGAGTCCTGCACAGCGGGACTGGCATGCGGAAGACTCGTAAATGTGCCGGATGCGTCAAAAGTATTGAATGTAAGCTTTATTACCTATGCCGATGATGCAAAAGTTAAATATCTGGGAGTCGGAAAAGATACCATAAAACGTCACGGTGTGGTAAGTACCGAGGTGGCGGCAGAAATGGCATTAGGAGTCTGTAAAGAAACCGGAGCGGAGGTAGGAGTCGGAATAACCGGTATAGCAGGACCGACAGGCGGTGTTCCGGGAAAGCCGGTGGGGACGGTGTGCTTCGGAATAGCCATTAACGGAACGGTAAAAACCTGGAGAGAGCAATTTGGAGACTTGGGAAGAAATGAAGTGCGTGACGCAAGCGTGATTTTCTGTTATGATAGATTAGTGGATCTTCTAAAAACATTCGGAGAATAATTAAGATGTCATATGTTGCATTATACAGAAAATTCAGACCGGGTACATTTGATGAGGTAAAGGGTCAGGACCATATAGTTACCACTCTCAGAAATCAGGTTAAAAATGACAGAGTCGGTCATGCTTACCTTTTCTGCGGCACCAGAGGAACAGGAAAGACAACCATGGCGAAGCTGCTTGCAAAGGCAGTTAATTGTGATAATCTGAAGGACGGTAATCCCTGCTGCGAATGTGAAAGCTGCAAGGCTATCACTGCGGGAAATGCAATGAATGTGATTGAAATCGATGCTGCTTCCAACAGCGGCGTTGATAATATGCGTCAGGTAAAGGAATCTGTACAGTATGCTCCGTCACAGGGCAAGAAACTGGTTTACATAATTGATGAGGCGCATATGCTTACCAAGGAAGCTCATAATGCGCTTTTAAAAACGCTTGAGGAACCGCCGGAATATTGTATATTTATTCTGGCAACCACTGAAGACGGAAAGATACCCATCACGATAAAATCGAGATGTCAGAGATATGATTTCCACAGAATTTCCGTAGAGACCATATATAACAGACTTGCGGAACTGACTGAAAAAGAGCATGTGCAGGCCGAAGAAGAGGCGTTAAGTTTCATTGCAAGAGCCGCGGACGGTTCCATGAGAGATGCCCTTTCCATATTGGATGAATGTATAGCATCTGCAGCAGGCGGAATTCTTACCTATGAAGAGGTTCTCAAAGCTGTCGGAGCGGTTGATATAGAGGTATATATAAGTCTTACTGAGGCTATTAAAGCAGGAGATGCGGGAAAGGTTCTCGAACTCGTAAATGATGCTGTATGGCAGGGTAAAGATATGGTAAAATATGTAGATGACTATATCTGGTTTATGAGGAATCTTCTGTTCCTGAAGCTGTCACCGGATTCAACCTCCGGGATGGATCTTACCCGGGAAAATATCGAATATCTGAAGACTATGTCCGGCGATTTCAGTCAGGAGGAGTTGACAAGATATCTGAATATCTTAGAGGAACTCAGTCAGTCAGTCAGAATATCGAATATTAAACGTGTTACTGTTGAAATGAGCCTGATAAAAATGATGTATCCCGAAACTGACAGAGATTATGATGCTATAGTAAGCAGATTGGATGCTCTTGAAAAGGGAAGAGATTCGGCAGGGACTGCGGCAGTTGACGTGAGGGCGGCAGAACTCGAAGAGATAGTTAATTCCAAGATTGATTCTGCTGTCAGAAAAATGGAAGAAAAAGTAAAGAATCTTAAAATACCCGTTGCCGTGTCGGATAAGTCTGAGGAAGAGATAAGTGATGAGATAGTTCATTATATCAGGGAACAGTATGAACCTGCTCAATATGAGGAGGTTATGAGGTTTGCCGAAGAGTGGCAGAATAAGTATTTCAATATGCTGAATCAGATTTCGAAAAGATATCTGAAAGATGCCGATGTTGAAGCGGGAAAAGAGTTTACTGCCGAAGGTGAACTTGCGGTTATCAATATTTATATTCCCGTTAAAGACAGTTCCGGAATGCCTGATATGGCACATATTTATTATATGGAAAAGTCAAATGAAAAATCAGAGCAGAACAGGTCGGATCTGATGGACGAGATATCTCAGATAATCGGAAGGAATATAACTATAAGGTTCCTGGATAAAAAGGGAGAGGGAACCGATAATTATTCCGAAGGAATGGCATTTTTGAACAGAATTCTGTTTGATGATAAAGTTATCAAATGATTATATATAGGAGGACAATGAAATGGCTAAGAGAGGTGGATATCCGGGAGGAATGATGCCGGGAAATATGAATAACCTTATGAAGCAGGCACAGAAGATGCAGAAGCAGATGGAGGAAACCCAGGCAGAGCTTGCTGAGAAGGAATATGAGGCAACAGCCGGAGGCGGAGTCGTTTCTGTAAAAATAAACGGAAGTAAAGAGATAACATCTGTAAAGATTGCAGAAGAGGTTGTGGATCCCGAGGATATCGAAATGCTTGAGGATCTTGTTATGGCAGCTGTTAATGAGGCAATCAGAATGCAGGCGGATGATGAAAAGCAGCAGCTTGGAAAGATTACAGGTGGTCTCGGCGGAGGACTCGGAGGTCTGTTCTAAATGGAGCTTTACGGTAAAGAGGTCAGCAGACTAATTGAAGAGCTGTCATCTCTTCCGGGCATCGGTGTAAAAACTGCTCAGAGACTTGCATTTTATATTATCGGAATGCCAGAGGAAAGGGCAAATGCTTTGGCTGAATCTATAACCGAAGCAAAGAAGAATATCAGGTATTGCAAGACCTGCTATACCATAACCGATAAGGAAGAGTGTCCCATATGTTCGTCACCCGGAAGGGATCATAAGACCATAATGGTTGTTGAGACTGCTAGGGATATGGCTGCATATGAAAGGATCGGAAAATATAACGGTGTTTATCATGTACTGGGCGGGGTCATAAATCCCAGTCAGGGAATCGGACCTGCAGATATTAAGCTGTCGGAGCTTATGATACGTCTGAGAGAGGATGTTGATGAGCTTATCATTGCAACCAACTCCAGTGTGGAGGGAGAAGCTACGGCAATGCTGATTTCTAAAATGGTCAAGCCCGCGGGGATTAAGGTGTCCCGTATTGCAAGTGGGGTTCCGGTTGGAGGAGACCTGGAATGCATTGATGAAATGACTTTGCTTAGAGCATTGGATGGACGCGTTGAGTTATAGATAATTATCCCGATATTATTTTTTATAAACAGAGGAGGTATTATTGCAATGAAAAAATTTGGAATTCTTACCAGCGGCGGTGACTGCCAGGCACTTAATGCAACTATGAGGGGTGTTGCGAAAGGACTTGAAAATCTGTTCGGAAATGTCGATTTTTATGGATTTCTTGACGGATATAAGGGACTTATCTACGGAAATTACAAGAAGATGAAGGCTATGGATTTTTCCGGCATCCTCAGTAAAGGCGGAACAATCCTCGGAACATCAAGAGTTCCTTTTAAAGATCTGGATATACCTTTTGAAGACGGAACCGAGAAAGTTCCTTCAATGATAAAAACATATAAAAAGCTGGGACTTGACTGCCTTATAGTTCTGGGCGGCAATGGCTCTCAGAAAACGGCAAACCGCCTTTATGAAGAAGGACTTAATGTTATCGGACTTCCCAAGACAATTGATAATGATATCTGGGGAACAGACATGACATTTGGATTCTACAGCGCCGTTGATGTGGCAACACATGCAATTGACTGTATATATACAACAGCCGAATCCCACAGCCGTGTATTTGTTGTTGAGACGATGGGACATAAGGTTGGATGGATCACTCTTTATGCCGGAGTGTCCGGTGGAGCAGATGTTATACTTCTTCCTGAGATTCCTTATGATATAAAGAAAGTTAAAAAGACTATCGATAAGAGAATGAAACAGGGCAAGAAATTTACCATTATTGTTGCCGCAGAAGGAGCGATTCCAAAGGAAATAGCCAAGCTTCCCAAAAAAGAACGCAAGGCTAAGCTGGCAGAGTCAACCTATCCTTCAGTGGCATATGAAATCGCAGATAAGATCAGAGAAAATTTTGCGGGAGATGTGCGAGTTGCCATTCCGGGCCATACACAGCGCGGTGGTGCACCTGATGCTTATGACAGGATTATATCCAGCCGTTTTGGTGCTAAGGCAGCAGAGCTTATACAGGCAGAGGATTTCGGAAAGCTGGTTGTATATGTAAATGGTGAGGTTTCAGCCATACCGCTTGCAGAAACAGCAGGTAAGCTTAAGTATGTAGATCCGAACTGCCAGATGATAAATGAAGCAAAAACTCTTGGAATCAGCTTTGGAGACTAAATGAAAAAGTATCTTTTGGGGGCGGCTCTGTTTATCCTTGTATTTACAGGGTCTGCCCTGATTTTCAATTTTATAGGGAATCGGGAATTTGATACAAAATCCGTTGAGGTAGTAGAAAGTACGCTTGAAAAGGCGTACATTTCTTATGATGGGCAAAAGATCAACCGTATGGAAGTTTATTCTACCCGCCTTCTCACGGGAGTGAGAAGAAAAGAAGTGGTTCCGGTTGATAACAGCAAGACATTAAATGTCATTATACCGGACAGTATTTCCGATAAAAGGCTGTGCAGATATGAGCTTCGTGACATGTCGGGAACTAACCTGATAGAAGAAGGCGATATGTCTCTTGTGAGAGACGGTGAGGGCGAGAATGAATATTCCGTAAGTCTTCGAATGGATATGACACAGGAGAAGGATTACAGCATTGTTTTTATATTATCGGATGATACGGGTAAGGCAGATGTAAAGGATTATTTCTACTATTCCAGAGTCAGGAGAACCGAAGGTAAAAGATTTCCTGAAATGATTGAATATGCCGAGGCTTTCAGCAACACACTTCTCAGTGAAAACCATAATACTCTTCCGGATGAGGTATCTGATGACGGGGGATATTATGGTCAGGAATCACAGGCTACAGTTCTTCCGGCATCCGAGACCGATGCGGTACTGGATATAGCAAAAGTCGGCGAATATTTCGAAGGAAAAAGGGATGATTATGAAACCTATGGTCATACCGAGATAGATTCCGAATATGAGAAGGCGGTAATGTCGGGAATCGGAATGTCCAGGGTAGGAGATGTGGAGGCATCCATTACTGAAGTAAGCGGAGATTATGCCGTGATAAAGCTGTCATGCAGAATGATGAGCAGAGAAAAAGAAGTAGTAAAGTATTATACAGTGAATGAATATTATGCTCTTGAATTTGATCCCGGACGTAACGAGATTCTGATGAGGGATTATGAACGAACAATTGATGAGGCATTTTCCAAGGAAAATATCATAAGTGGAAGCAACAGAATAAAGATAGGTCTTTCGGGAGACGAAGATCCGGAATATGTTCAGAGTGAGGACTTCCGGAAAGTTGCATTTGTCATGGATAATACGCTGTGGTATTACAACAGTGATATGAATTATTATACACGTGTTTATGGTCAGAGTTCCCTTGAAAATATAAAGGATACAGATTATGGTATCAGGATTTTATCAGTGGATGAAAGAGAGGTGGACTTTGTTATATATGGCAGAATACCTCTTGGCTCTTATATGAGCTATAACGGAATTGCATTATATGCATATATTATAAGCAGCAATTCCATCAAAGAGATAGATTTTATCGAAACGGATATGACTTATGATGTTCTGAAACAGCAGGTTGGAAGATATGCATACTATGACAGGGATAACAGATATTTTTACAGTCTTTTCAGTGATAAGCTGCTTAAAATCAATGTGCTTACAAATGAAAAAGAAGAAGTGATATCTGAGCTGCCTTTCTATGATATGTATGTCTCACAAAATAGAGAAGTACTCGCATATCCGAATACCAAAGAGCTTCAGAATGTTGATACGATCACGCTTATGTCACTGAAGGATGACAGCCGTCATGAAGAAACATATGAAGGTGATAAACTGAGTATAACGGGCTTTGTGGGAGACGATCTGGTATATGGAATTGCAACTCCGGGGGACGTGACCATGGGTTCGGATGGTGTACCGGGATTTTTATTCAGTGAACTGAAAATAGTAAATAAAGATGGTGAGATAAAGAAGGATTATAAGAAGAATAATGTGCTGATATCAGACATAAACTATGAGGAGGATAATCTCTATCTTACCAGAGTGAAAAAAGATAAAGACGGAAATCTGAAGGAAGTAAGTGCTGATTATATTACCAGTGATCCGGATCAGGTCCTCCGGGGAGTGGTTCCGAAAATCCATACAAACGATTCCGGAATAGCAGGAGTCTATCTGGATTTTCCCACAAATATTTATATACCGAGAGGCCCGGAAGAAGTAATTGCAAGACTCGCAAGAGGTGATAAGCCGAAAAAAACCTTCGTTTCCGGGGATATAAGTGATGAGGTTTATTATATTTTCAGTAACAGTGGTCTCAGGGAAATGTCAATAAGTGCAGGAAGAGCAATAGGCGATGTGACCGAGAATAAAGGTTTTGTGGCAGATTCCGGGGGAGATGTTATATACAGAGAAAAACAGATGAAAGCATTCTTTACAGTGGCGGGAACATTTGATTATACCGAAGGGAATGAGAATGCTTCCAAGACAGAAACCTTCTATATGTGTGAATATATGCTGCTTCGTCAGGCGGGGCTAAACGTTGATTACAGTGATGTCTCAGGCAGAAATGACTGGATAAAGATATGCAGTGACCTATCGGGCGGAACCGTAAAAGGACTTAATCTCTCCGGAGCCGGAGTGGAGGCTGCCATAGGTTATTTAAGTGATGGTATGGCTTTTATCGCAGGTATTCAGGACAGATTCGTAGTTGTGGTCAGTTATAATTCTGATTTTGTGAGATACTACGATCCTATAGAAGGAGAGGAAGTCAGAACCGGAAGATGGAACTTTGCCGAAAATGTAAGAAAAAACGGTAATGAAATATTTATATGGTACAAGTAAAATTAAAGAGTGAATTAAAAAATCAGGTATCCTGTCCGGGGTACCTGATTTTTTAGCCTCTGTTATCAGATTATATTTATGATAATTCTTTTTCAATAAATGGAATAAATTCCTCAGGGGGAACCGGTTTGGAGAAGTAGTAGCCCTGAATAATATCACAGCCCATTTCCTTAAGCAGGAGAAGCTGTTCTTCGGTTTCAACACCTTCAGCTATTACGGGAACATTCAGTGACCTGGCTATCTCCAGAACGAGTTCCACAAGCTTCATGCTGGTTTTGCTTTTCTGCATGTTTTGTATAAACTTCATGTCCATTTTCAGCGCATCTATTGGAATGGTTGTAAGCATATTAAGAGATGAATAACCTGAACCGAAATCATCCATCTCGATTTTGAACCCATAGCTGCGGAGGCTTTCAACAACATCAATCAGCTGACCCGCATTTTCCGCATATGCAGACTCAGTTATCTCGAGTAACAGATCACCGGCAGAAAGATTGTTGTCGGTAAGTAATTTCGTAAATCTGTTCTGAAGGTCAGAATCATAAATATCCATTCTGGACACATTAACAGATACGGGAATCGTACGGGAATAATCCTCCTTCCAGCGATGTATCTGTCTTGCGGTCTCAGACCAGACATAATGATCAAGTTTCTGTATAAGACCATTGCTTTCAAAGAGCGGTATGAATTCTCCGGGACTTATCATTCCGAGCTCCGGATGTTTCCATCTGATCAGTGCTTCGGCGCTGGCGAGTTTCGGTGTGCCACCCTGAATGGCATATTTGGGCTGATAGAATACTATCAGGTCCCTGTTATTTATGGCATCATCTATGTCATTTATAAGCTTTTCATGAAATTTTGATTTTTCATATAATTCATTACTGTAATATTCTATTTGTTTGCTGTAATCACCGCGGATACGGTCACAGGCAATCTTAACTCTGTCGAGCCGGTTCTCGATCATAAGGTTCCGGTCAACTTTTTTATATATGCCCATGCGAAATCTGGGGCGTAATGACTGTATGGTCTCGCTGAGTCCGTCTTTAAGCTTCATAAGCAGCTTCTCATGATCGATACCGCTTTTACAGTAAATGTAGAAGGAATCTCCTTCGGTACGGCAGCCGATACCCATTATATCTTCGAACATTTCTTTAAGAGTGTGACCGATCTGTCTGAGTAAATCATCTCCCTTTTTCCGACCGTATAATTCGTTGATCAGATGAAAATGTTCTATATTGATGAGAATGATATCCATATCGTAGCCGGAATCGTATTTTTCGAGCTGCCTTATGTATTCTATGAAGAAGTCTCTGGTATATAAGCCGGTCAGACTATCCTTTTCGGCTCCGTGTATGATACTTTTATCTTCCTGGAGTTCGATGATTCGCTCGCATCTTGCAAGTATAACTTCAGGCATATCATAAGGCTTGGTGATGAAATCAGCGGCACCCATTTTTATGGATTTTACTTCCGCATCCTTTTCTGAAGTCATGACTATAACGGGTATGGTTCTAAGCGTCTCATCACTTTTCATGATACTTATAAGTTCGAATCCATCCATGACAGGCATAAGCAGATCAACAAGTACCAGTGAAATAATACTTTCACCGGATTGCAGTATTTCCAGAGCCTGTTTTCCGTTCTCAGCCGATTGTACGTTATAATCGGAATTCAGAAGATTTATGAGGATTTCGCGGTTTATCATTTCGTCATCTACTACAAGTATATTTCTTTTCAGTCCGCTTTTTTCTCTGAAATTTTTCATAGATATTAACCCCTTTTTATAGATTGTAAATACCTACTAAAACTTTATCACAATTTAGAAGGTAAAACAACGAAGAAAAAGAGCCGCACGCGGCGGCTCTTCTCTTTATGAAAAAATGTGGGGGAAGGTATAGAATCCTTCATTTGGAACATCTTTATAATACTAATAAATTATGTACTATTTAAGTTATAATTGTGAAAAAAAGGTGAATAAAAGTTTTTCTTGACTTGAACCTTTTATATCAATAAACTTATGAAATGTATCAGTTTTATTATGAAAGGACAACAATATGAAAGTACCGTTTATTACAAAGGAAGAAGTGGAAAAAATAGCAAAGTGGTGTCCTACACCTTTTCATATTTATGATGAAAAGGGAATAAGAGAAAATGCAAGAAGACTTAATAAAGCATTTTCCTGGAATAAAGGATTTAAGGAATATTTTGCGGTTAAGGCAACGCCCAATCCGACAATTTTGAAAATACTTCATGAAGAAGGATGCGGCACGGATTGTTCATCGCTTGCAGAGCTGGTAATGTCTGAAAGGTGCGGTATTGTGGGTGAAAATATAATGTTTTCATCAAATGATACTCCTGCGGAAGAATTTGTGAAAGCAGCTGAGCTGGGCGCCTTCATTAATCTTGATGATTTTACACATATTGAATTTTTGAAGAAGACTGCAGGAATTCCCAAGAAGATATTCTGCCGTTTCAATCCGGGAGGAATATTCTCACTTGGAGAAAGTAAAGAAGGATTTCAGGTTATGGATAACCCGGGAGACGCAAAATACGGAATGACAGAGGAACAGCTGATCGAAGCATTCAGACAGCTGGCGGATCTCGGTGCCGAAAGCTTTGGAATTCATTCATTCCTTGCAAGCAATACAGTTACAAATGATTATTATCCGGAGCTTGCTTCTATACTTTTCAGGCTGGCAGTAAGGGTAAAGAAGGAAACCGGTATCAGTGTTTCATATATTAATCTTTCAGGTGGTGTGGGTGTTGCTTATAAGCCCGATCAGGAAGAAAATGATATCATGGTAATAGGAGAGGGAGTCAGAAAAAAATTCGAGGAAATTCTTGTTCCCGAAGGACTGGGTGATATCAGTATATTTACCGAGCTTGGAAGATATATGCTGGCACCTTACGGGGAGCTTGTCACAAAGGCAGTTCACGAAAAGCATATTTATAAAGAATATATCGGAGTGGATGCATGTGCTGCAAATCTTATGCGTCCCGCAATGTACGGTTCATATCATCATATTACGGTTCTGGGCAAGGAAAATGAGAAGGCTGAATATAAGTATGATGTAACCGGATCTCTATGTGAGAATAATGATAAGTTTGCCATAGACCGTATGCTGCCGAAGATAGAAAAGGGAGATTATCTGGTTATTCACGATACAGGAGCACATGGCTTTTCAATGGGCTATAACTACAATGGACGCCTCTGGTCTGCTGAGCTTCTGAAACGTGAAGACGGAAGCGTTGTGCAGATAAGACGTCCACAGACACTTGATGATTATTTTGCAACACTTGATGATTACTGGGATATTTAATCAGATAATTATCCGAGACACATCAGATATTTTCAAGAACCTGGAGAAGATATTCCCAGGTTCTTTTTACGCTGGCGGAATCCATAGATTCATTCGGGGTATGAATACATTTCATATCCGGTCCGAAAGATACGGCATCAAGATCCGGAATGCTTCCGGCAAATATGCCGCATTCTACACCTGCGTGAACAGATTCAACTATGGGAGCCTTTCCGTAAAGAGAAGTGAATACTTCATACATTTTATCCCTTAGAGGAGAATCATCCTTATATTCCCAAGGAGGGTAGAAACCCTGTACCGAAACATTTCCCCCAAGAGCTTCTGTCAGACATGTGATGCGGGCCTCGAGCTCCGATAAACGGGACAGGATACTGCTTCTCAGAGAACAGGTGATGATAACTTCATCCTGAAGAGTCCTGATGATACCCATATTAAGTGATGTCTCAACAAGACCGCTGAGTACTGTGCTCATATTCTGTATACCGTTGGGCATCGTATATATAGCGGTAATAATCTTATCTGTTCCTGCAGTATTTATAAATCTGCCGGATTTTATAAGACCCGAAGTATCCTCATCATCCTTTACCTCATTTAAAGATATCCTGATATCCGGGTCTGTATGAAGGTATTCCTTATGCAGCATATCATTCAGCTTATTTACGGCATCAGAAAGATCAGCCGGACCGGAACTGTCCTTAAGCAAAATGACGCTATCTGTGGCTCTTGGAATAGCATTATCCTTCATGCCTCCGGAAATGCTTACAAGATAGTAGTCGATACCGTAATCCTTCATAAGACTGTACAAAACACGACCCATTATCTTATTTGAATTTCCCCGTTCTTTATTGATCTCCATACCGGAATGACCGCCGATAAGTCCGTCTACAGTTATTTTAATCGGAATAAGGGCGTCGGTATTTATATCTCCTTCGGTGGAAGCGAAAGTTTCAAATGGCAGATGAAGCAGAGCTGTTTCACCGCCTGCACAGCTTGCAAGAAGATGCCCCTCATCTTCGGAGTCGATATTGATAAGACGTTTGGAACTAAGAAGGGATTTATCTAGAGCTGCAGCACCCAGCATACCGATCTCTTCATCGACGGTGATCAGTACTTCAAGAGGAGGATGGCTGATGGTGTCAGACTCAAGTATTGCGAGACAATAAGCAACGGCAATTCCGTCATCACCTCCGAGAGTGGTTCCGTCAGCGGAGATTATTCCGTCCTCAAGCAGTAGTGAGAGACCGTCGGTCTCAAAATTAATATCTCTGTCTGCTTCCTTCTCGCATACCATGTCCATATGTCCCTGAAGAATAACAGAGGGTTCATTTTCTCTTCCTGCACTGCCGTCTTTAAATATTATAATGTTATTATTCTCATCCTGAATATATCTGAGAGAATGATTCTCGGCAAAACTCTTCAGATGGTCACTTATCATCTTAGTATTTCCGGATCCGTGGGGGATTCCGGCAATGTCCTCAAAATGTTTAAAAACCCGCTCAGGTTTAAGCCCTTCCAGTACTCGCATATTATACACCTCACCTCTGCATCATTATTTAATGTGTCCCCGTCAATTCATCAGAAACATTAGTTTATTTTACACCAATTAACAATCTACTTCAATTGTATTCAAAATACGTGCCATAAAAGGCTGAATATGTGGTATACTGATTCAGGTACAATGAAATATGAAGTAGTAGAGAGATAATATGAAAACAAGACCGATTTTAAAAAATAAGATTTATCTGTATTTAACGGAATTTTTTGCGGGAATGTCGGTAATGGCGGTAGAACTTGGCGCCAGCAGACTTCTGGCACCCTATTTCAGTTCATCTCAGATTGTATGGACGATCATTATCGGAACGATTATGATTGCAATGGCATTGGGAAATATATATGGAGGAAAGAAGGCCGATAAGAATCCGGATCCGGACAGGCTGTATATAAGAATAATCATCGCCGCCATATGGATTGCGGCTATTCCGGTTCTCGGCAAATATATCATTATTCTGATTGCCGGGCTTCTGATCTTTTCGATAAACAGTAATTTTCTTGTTATCGCCGCCTTTGCGGCATGTATGGTGGTTTTTGTATTTCCGCTTTTCCTTCTGGGAACGGTAACACCTTCGCTTGTAAAATATTCGGTTGATTCATTGGATGACAGCGGGAAAACAGTGGGCTATCTGAATGCTTCCAATACCATAGGAAGTATTATAGGAACCTTTGTCCCGACATTTATCAGTATTCCGGCAGTGGGTACATCCATCACATTTCTTATATTCGCGGGAATACTTATGGCGCTTAGCCTGGTATATTTTTTTAGCGGCAGGGATTCAAAGAGACACGGAAAAACTCTTATCATAAGCAGTATACTTTATGTAGTCTGCTGCATCTTCGGACATAATAACAGCTTTGCATTCTGGCAGAAGGATCTGACCTTCGAGGGAGAATCAGTATATAATTATCTTCAGGTTTCTGAAAATGACAGACGTGTGATACTTTCTACAAATGTCCTTTTCGGAGTGCAGTCTATTTATCTGAAGCAGGACGGACTCACCGGAATGTACTATGATTATGCCATGGCTGCGCCATATATGGCCGGTGCGAAAAACAGTGATAATTCCAAAGTGCTGATCCTGGGAATGGGAACGGGAACCTATGCTACCCAGTGCAACAGATATTTTTCAAATCTTACTTTCAGGGGCGTGGAAATCGATGAGAAGATAACAGCGCTGGCCAGACGTTATTTTGATCTCAGTGAGGATATTCCCGTTGAGACTTATGACGGAAGAGCTTATCTTGCTGCGCTGGATGAGGATGAAAAATATGACATTATAATGGTAGATGCGTATCAGGATATAACCATTCCGTTTCAGATGTCATCCGTGGAATTTTTTACCATGGTCAGGGAGCATCTTACCGATAATGGGGTAATGGTTGTAAATATGAATATGAGAGGCAGGACTGAGGGAAGTATAAATGATTATCTGCAGGATACCATATCGTCTGTATTTGATAATGTATATACGGTTGATGTTATGGGCTCCACCAACAGAGAGCTTTTTGCCTCAAATAATCCCGATATGATAAAGCTTTTCGACGAAGGAACCAAGGCAGAAGAAAATGAAGAGCTGAAAGATATGATGAAAACAGTCAGAGCCGGACTTATACAGTATGAAGCAGGAGATCTCATTCTAACAGATGATAAGGCACCTGTGGAACTTCTGGGAATGAAGGTTATAGATGATATCATCCGCGATCAGGTCAGCTATTATAAGGAAATATATGAAGAAAAAGGAATCAGCGGGCTTATTGACAGTTTTTGATAAGCGGCTTTATCATTTCATGTTTTTTAAATTCGAAATACAGGGAAGGAGAAGGTCATATGAAAAGAATTGTTAAGAATATGGCAAAATGTAAAAAATGCGGAGATATAATAGTGTCAACCGCAAGATGTAAACCGGTAACGTGTTCCTGTAAGAGCATTACTATTGACGGGGGAAAATATTATCTCAAGAGATCATGCAAAGACAGTGAGGACGATCTTATTGAAATGAGTGAAATTGAGGAAGATTGATGAAAAAAGGTTTTCTTATTGTAAGCAGAGGTACACTGGATGAAGATGTACGAGGCAGATATCTCAGAGAACTGGAACTGCATGTGGAGGAACGGTTTGAAAATGCAATTTTGAAAAGAGCCTTTACAAATGGGGAAATAAGGCGTAAGCTGAGAGAACTGACCGGTGAAAAGGTTCCCGGTGTAAAGGCTGCCATGCTTTCCATGAAGGAAGAAGGAGTAAATGATATTACGGTTCTTTCCACTCATGTCATTGCCGGAGATGATTACAGGCAGATGAGTGAAGATATATCCGGATGCGGCTCTCTGTTTGAGAGAATCAGAGTTGCAGGCCCCCTGGTGGAAAAGGAGCAGGATTTTGATCTGTGCGCCAGAGCGGTTCACAGTGTATTCGGTAAACATGTGGGAGACGGCTGCCTTGTTCTGATGGCGAGAGGAGCTGCAGATGAAGATGCCGAGGAAACCATACTCAGACTGGAGAAGAGTATAGGTGAGAGGTTTGGCGGAAGGGCATATATAGCAACCTTAAACGGAAGCAGAAATCTGACGAGGGTACTGATGGATATGAGACGTCAGGGAAGAAGCGGACATGTTGTGGTGGCGCCTTTCAGTTTTATTCCCGATGAACTGGTATATTTTCTTTCGAGCGGAGATAATTCCTATGAAGACAGACTACTGGCGCAGGGCTATGAACCGGAATGTATAGAAGAAGGCCTGGGAATAAATGATGCATTTCTCAGACTCTATCTTAAGCATTTGTATGATGTAATTAAATAATCTTTAACAAAAGCATTTATGAAATGATTCGTAAGGCTTTTGGGACGGAGGTAATGAATTGAACATTATGATAGCCGGCTGCGGAAAGGTCGGTAAATCAATAGCAATGAGACTGTGCGAAGAAGGTCATCAGGTAACGGTGATTGATAAAGATGAGGTGGCGCTTCATTCGGTGACAGGCAGTCTTGATGTTATAGGATATAGAGGAGATTGTACAAGTATTGAAATTCTTAAGGAAGCAGGTATAAAAAATACCGATCTTATGATAACCGTAACCGGTGATGATGAGAAGAATATGCTTACCTGTCTTATTGCAAGGAAAATAGGCGGCTGTCAGACAATTGCCAGAGTGAGAAGTCCGCAGTATGCTGAAGACATAAAATATATTAAGGAAGACCTGGGACTATCCATGTCCATAAATCCGGAAAGGGTTGCGGCTGACGAAATACTAAGGCTGATTCAGATTCCTTCGGCGCTTGAAGTTGAAACATTTGCAAAGGGAAGAGTTAATCTTATCAGCTTTGCCGTTCCTTCAGGTTCGGTACTGGACGGACTCCAACTGAAAAATCTTCATTCCAAGATAGGAATGAATGCACTTATATGTATTGCCGTGAGAGGCAACCGTGTCATTATACCGGACGGCGAATTCGTTATGAAAGCTGACGATAAGCTTTGGGTTACCCTTTCCCTGGCAGATATAAATAAGTTTTTCAATAAGGTTGGAATAAAAACAAAAAACATAAAAAATGTATTAATTGCAGGCGGCGGTACAGTAACTTATTATCTGGCCGAAAAACTGAGCAGGCTTAAGATGGATATCAAAATAATAGAAAAGAATCCGGAAAAGGCTGAGCAGCTTGCGGAGCAGCTGCCGAAAGCAATGATAATCTGCGGAGATGCAACTGATAAGACATTGCTGACCGAAGAGGCATTGGAGGAAATGGATGCTATATGTGCGCTTATGAATGAGGATGAAGAAAATATTCTCTTATCGCTCTATTCTCATAAGAATGCAAATGCAAAGGTTATGACCAAGATACACAGAGATTCATATATGGAACTTGTATCTGAGCTTCCGGTGGGGCAGGTCATTTCAACAAAAAAGGTTACATCGGATTATATCCTCAGATATATCAGAGCCATGCAGAACAGTATAGGAAGTGAAGTTGAAACTTTGTACAGACTCATAGAAGGAAAGGTTGAGGCTCTGGAATTTATTATCGGAGAAGGGTTCTCCGGTGCAGGAAAGAGTCTGAAGGATATTACACTTATCAGTGAAACACTTATATGCAGCATATACAGAGGCGGGAAGATTATAAGACCCGGCGGAAATGATACAATTGAAACAGGAGACAGCGTTGTTATCGTAACAACACATGAAGGGATAAAAAGTCTTGATGAGATTATAAGGAGATAAATTCTGAAATGAACTATCTGTTGATAATTAAGTTTTTAGGCGCCCTGTTTCAATTTGAGGGGCTGTTTATGATGATGCCCGTATTCGTGGGATTATATTTTCATGAATCTTCTGTAAAATACCTTATAATCACGGCTGCTGCAGCATTGATCATAGGAACGCTGCTCAGATGCATAAATCCCGGGTCAAATAAACTGCGATCCAGAGAAGGCTTTGTGGTAACAGCATTATCATGGCTGGTTATGAGTATTACCGGAGCCATGCCATTTTGGCTCAGCGGGGAGATAGGTTCCTTTACAAATGCCGTATTTGAAACAGCATCGGGATTTACTACTACGGGAGCCAGCATTCTTACAGATATTGAAGCAATGTCAAAGTGTCTTCTCTTTTGGAGAAGTTTTACTCACTGGATCGGAGGAATGGGAGTTCTGGTATTTATGATGATATTCCTTAAGTCCAGTGCAGACGAAATGAATCTAATGAAGGCTGAGTCCCCCGGACCGTCTGTTGACAAGCTTGTACCGAAGGTAAGAACCACGGCATTCATTTTGTATGCAATTTATTTTACAATAACCATTATTTCAATCCTGGCTTTCTATCTGGGGGGAATGCCCCTGTTTGATTCCTTCTGCATAGGCTTCGGAGCTGCAGGAACAGGAGGCTTCGGAATTCGTGCCGACAGCTGTGCAGGCTATTCGCCCTTGTGTCAGGTACTTATTACAATTTCCATGTTCCTGTTCGGGGTAAACTTCAAGATTTACTTTTTGATTGTATTTAAAAAATTTAAGGAAATACTTAAGTGTGAAGAGGTATTTTGGTACACGGTTATCTATCTCGTTGCAGCAGGTATAGTAACAATTAATATAGTAAAGGATCTGGGTACTGTGGGTGAGTCAGTCAGAGCTTCATTTTTCCAGACTGCATCCATTATGACTACAACCGGATATGCTACAGTGGACTTTGATAAATGGAATTCAATGTCGAAAGCGGTGCTGGTACTCGTAATGTTTATCGGCGCATGTGCAGGAAGCACCGGAGGCGGAATGAAGGTATCCAGATGGATTATCTATATTAAACAGATAAAGAGAGAATTATCAAAATATATTCATCCCAGATCCGTGAAAACCATACGACTGGACTCGGATGCCGTAAATGACGATACCATAAGAGGAGCCAATGTATATATGATGGCTTATGCAATGGTATTTATAGTATCGCTGCTGATCGTATGTATTGATGGATTCGATCTTATAACGAATTTTACATCGGTTGCGGCTACACTTAATAACATAGGACCCGGTTTGGGAGTTGTGGGGCCAACCGGTAACTTTTCGGGATTTTCAATTCTTTCCAAGTGGACATTCATATTCGATATGATTGCCGGAAGACT
This sequence comes from uncultured Clostridia bacterium, assembly GCA_946610715.1. Taxonomy (GTDB): domain Bacteria; phylum Bacillota; class Clostridia; order Lachnospirales; family Lachnospiraceae; genus Eubacterium_Q. The sequence goes on from CAMOCO010000001.1 coordinate 22,263, forward strand.
GGAACTGTTTCCGGTTCTGATAATGTTCGCGCCGTCAACATGGAGGAAAAAATAATTGTTCTATGGCTGTTTGAGATAAAGATATTTGACCGGGGCTGTAGAAGGCATTCTTTCTCTATTAAGAAACGCCGCAGTTTATAAAACTGCGGCGTTTTCTCATGGTGCGCCTAGCGGCGCACGTTTCTGTAGCATAGTGATTATTCATTTGTAACTGTTCAGTGTTTGATTTTCGAAAATCCTCCGGCAGATACAAGTCCGTCAAGCGGAACATTTGCCTGGCAGTAAGGACAATTATGAGATGAATATGAGGCATAACCTTCAATATCTTTCTCGTGGAATATGGCATGAACCTCGTGACTCTCGACCATATTGGCAGCTGAGAATATAGAGGAGATTCCTGTTATTTCACCGCCGTAATATTCGATACATTCCACTGCTTTTTCAATAGTGCGTCCGGTAGTTGCGGTAGCAAGCAGGAGAAGAACGTGCTTTGAGCGGATCATCGGGATTACATTGTCCTTAAAAGTAAGCTGTCCGACGGAATTAATCTCCGGTGTAATAACATACATTGTTCCGTGCTGGTTCATACTGATAATTCCCGATGCTGTAAGCTCTTCTGCAAGATAAGCGCCTATTACATCGGTTCCATCCATACATACGATGGTATCAATGACAGTTGTTGCCATATATTCGGAAGCCATGGATTTTGCAACTGCCTTTGCTTCACTGGAACGGGCTTTCAGTGTTGTCAGGTCAATATAATAATTAATGTGTGATGAAGTTGTGGCAAAATGTCCCTGTGAAACCTTAAGCTTTATCTGGTTATTATATGGTGAATCGATTTTAAATGACTGCATTTTAATATCCCCCTTATATAGTCCTATTTTAAGGACTTATTTTTGTGTATAATATAATGGTATCCAAAAGGTCCTTTTGACACCTATATTATTATAATATAATGTGATGTAGGTGTCAAAGAAGCTTAATAAAATGAGGAAAAAAATATGGTTTCAGATATTGAATTATATATAGGCCCATCAGGCTGCGGCAAATCCGAAGCTCTGACAGAAATGCTGCTCAGAGAGGCTTATGAACATCCTGACCGGAATTATATTCTCATAGTTCCGGATCAGTCCGCATCAGGCTTTGAGCAGAGGCTGATCAGGAAAAATGATGAATTGTTTAATATTCCGGGACTTATCAATGTGGATATAATCGGTATGTCGAGACTTTCCCATAGGATATTTGATGAGATGGATATAAGGGAATCCCAGGTGCTTGAAGAGTTTGAAAAGAACATGATGGTCAGGGCATCGGCAGCGAGAGTTGCAGATAAGCTTGAAGTGTTCGGAGCAAGTATTGATAAAAGGGGATTTATCAGTCAGGCAAAATCGCTGATCTCGGAGTTTATTCAATATGATATGTCTACCGATGATATTAAAATGCTTGAAAGTGAATTAAAGAGCAGGGGACAGGATGCTCTAAGAGGAAAGCTTCATGATATCGGGCTCATCTATGATGATATGATGGATTATTATCTGGCTGATGGTAAACAGGCTTTGGCAGAGGAACGAATGAAGACACTCGCAACCGTTCTGCGCAGTAAAAAGTATAGCAGGACAGTTGACGGAGCGATTGTAGCTTTTGATGAATTCAGAGGCTTTACTCCGGATCAGCTCAGTGTTATCCGGAGTCTTACAGGCAGAGCTGCAAAGCTTATTTTCAGTATTACCATGGATACTGATATTGTAAAGCAGAGTAAGACTGTTAAGGAGCATGAGCTGTATTATCAGAGTTTTCTGACATATAAGGCTTTGCGGGACCTGAGTTGCAATTCTATGTCGCTGAGATATTTTGAAAGAGGAAATGACATTTCCAGATTTGAAAAGGGAAGTGGACTGGAGCATCTTGAGAAAACCTTATTCCGTTTCCCGATACGGGAATATGAAGGTGAGATAAAGGATATTGAGATCTGGGAAGCGGAGAATCCGATTTCTGAGATAAGCATAGTAGCTGAAGATATAAGAAGATCTGTGAGAAACGGCGGAAGATACAGAGATTATGCTATAGTTACCGGAGATCTGAAGGGACTGACTGCATTTGCCGGAGCGGTTTTTGATGATTATGATATACCTGTATTTATAGATGAATCCAGAAGTCTGGGCAAGAATCCCTTTACAGAAGGCCTCATTAAGCTGCTGCAGATAATTGACAGAGATTTCAATTACGACACGGTTTTCGGTTTTATGAAACTGGGACTTGAGTGGGATTCGATAACAGAAGATCTGGATGTACTTGAGAATCATGCATTAAAGTACGGTATACGTGGTTACAATATGTGGGATAAGCCTGTATTTCTGCCTGAAAATACCATGAAGGGAGAGCTCGGGGATGAGATAAGGGATGATATGATGAGATCCGAAAATGCCAGAAAAGAGTTCCTAAGACTCATCGCACCGATGATTCCTCTCCGAAAGGGTAAGCATCCCGTAAAGCATATTTCAGATGCACTTAGAACCATGATGTCAGATGAATATCTGGGCTATGAAAAGAAGATATCAGATATTGCCGCACTCTATGAATCAATCAAAAAATATGCCGATGCAAGAGCCATGGGAGCGCTGTTTGATAAATTAAACGAGATTCTGGACAGCATGGACAGTCTGATGGGAGATGAGGAAGTTTCGGTTCATACATATGAAGAGATGCTTGCATCCGGCACTGAGGATATGAAGCTGGGAGTCATTCCTCCCACACTTGATGCCGTAACCGTTGCCGATGCTGACAGAAGCCGGTTGGGAAAAGTAAAGACTGTATATTTTATAAATATGAATGATGGCATAATACCGATTCCCGGAAAGAACAGCCGAATTCTCTCAGACAGAGATAAGGACTGCATAGAACAGATTTTCAGGGAAAAAGGTATAGATAAGATGCTTGCACCAAACGACCGTATGCAGAGTTATATGGAGCAGTTTTTCATATATCAGACGATGACAAAGCCTGAGTCAAAGCTTGTTATGACATATGCCGCATCGACAAGAGAAGGAATGGCTGTGGAGCCTTCATATATTATCGGACGTATCAGAAGAATCTTTCCGAAATTAAAGATACAGAGAAAAGCCCCGAAGCTGTTTGAGGGAACCAGAGAGACGGATATATATGGATTCACGGATATTGTAAGATCAGCGATGGATATACTGAGGGACGGGAAAACATCCGATGATGATACCGGTTATATAATGAATGAAAAATTAAGTGGCCTGATGCGGAAGATTAAAAAGTTTTCCGAAATTGATAAAGATATTTTTTCTATCGATGAAGATGCGGTTCTGTATGATAACTCGGCTAAAGATATACCTGCCGAGCTGATAAGGAATATGAAACTCGAAATATCCGTATCCAAGATGGAGAGCTATGCCAGGTGTCCATATTCGTTTTTCCTGAATTATATACTTAAACTGGAGGAACGCACAGAAAAGAGTCTGGATAGTCTTGATATAGGTACTATTCTTCATCACGCTTTGGAACTGACGGAAAAAAGAATCAGAGCTGATTATGATAATGATTGGGAGAAAGTACCAGACTTGGAACTGCTTAAAATTTCGGATGAAGCTCTGGAAACATCGCTTTTGGATAGTGAAGCCGTCAAATATGAAAAAGAGAGTGAGCATAAGAAGAATCTTGCAATCAGCAGTGAGTTAAAGGATATGATGCATAGAACCGTGGATGTCCTGAAATATCAAATCGGCAAGGGTGAGATGTATCCCGGGGCATTCGAACAGAGGTTTACCGCAACCTTCAGATCTCCTGATGCTGAGGGGAATGAGGTTCCGGTTATCATAAACGGAATTATAGACAGAATTGATATTGCAGAAAAAGACGATAAGCTGTTTTTCAGAATAATTGATTATAAAACAGGTGACAAAAAATTCGACCCCGACAGAATTAAAGGAGGTACGGATCTCCAGCTGACGGTTTATATGGATATAATCAGAGAAATCCTTACCCGGGAGAATAAGAATAGGGATATTATCCCCTCAGGTATGTATTATTATCATGTTTCGAATTCAGATATAAAGGATCTCAGTAAAAGTGCAATTGAAAAATCGGATGGCGATGAGGAGGCAGCTGCCATTCAAAAACAGCGAGATGATCTTAAGCTCAGGGGTGCTGTAAATGATGACAATTTCGGAGAAGGAAAGGATCATGACTATTTGCTGCTGCAGGATAAGGATATAATCGGCTCTGACGGAAAGATAAAAAAATCTTCGGTTATTCCCGTTGCACCGGCAGGTGTGAAATCCGATGAAACCTATTCAAAGAATACTGCAGTAACAGGAACGGAAGGAATGACTGAGCTGGGACTGTTTGGCAGAGTGAGGATGGCGGAGATAACAAGAGATATATTTTCCGGAAGAATAGATAAGCATCCGGTGCGATATAAGGGGGACCGGGATCCGGCATGTAAGAACTGCAGCTATGCGGATATTTGCAGATTCGGTGCTCACGGGGGCGAGATTAATTATATATCCGTTTCAGGAGAAGATATAAGAACCAAGATTAAATCCATGACAGATATGATAGTAGATGAGGTAGAATATGACTCAGTGGAACGAATCCCAGACAGAAGTATTGGACAGTCTGAAAGATAAAAAGAATATTCTTGTTTCTGCGGCAGCAGGTTCGGGAAAAACCGCCGTGCTTGTAGAAAGAATAGTGAGAAGTATTGCAGAAGGAGAATGCAGTATAGATGAACTGCTCGTGGTAACATTTATGAGAGAGGCTGCATCTCAGATGAAATCGAAGATAATAAAAGCTCTCGAAGAATTGTGTGCCGATGACGGAAACGAACACCTGGTAAAGCAGCTGGCAATCTGCGACAAGGCAGATATTACAACTATTGACGGATTCTGCAACCGTATAGTAAAGGATAACTATAATGCTGTCGGTATAGATCCCGCTTATGATTTTTATGATAATGCCCAAAAGGATCTGATCAGAAGCGATATTATGGATGAGTGCTTTGAGCAGTGGTATAACGAAGATGATAAGTTTACGGATCTCTCGAGGATGTTCATGAAAAAAGGTTATGATGACAGTGATCTGAAGGAAACAATTATGACCCTTTTTAATGTTTCCCAGTCATATGCCGATCAAAAAGGCTTTTTCGGGAAGCTGAAGGATGAAGCAACTTCGGATAATCCGCTTGATGCGTCCTGGATAAAGTATCTGATATCGGAAATAAACTTTACCATGGAGGATGCAAAGAAGAGGCTTGAGGATTATAGAGGCATTTACAGTTCCGTAAAGGGGGATGATGAGACGGAAGCCGGATATATGCTGGAACTTATAAATGCTGATATGGATTATCTGGACAGGGTAAATAATGCAAAGAATATATCGGATATTGGAATGGAGGCAAATAAGGATTTCCCCAAATTTAAAAATAAAGCAAAATGTAAGGCTGCATTCGGGAAAGCGGTTGATGAATATTCTGATTTCAGAGAGTCCTTCAGAGCTGTATTTAAAACAGCTCCCGATACGGATGAATTGAAGGAAGAACTGGAAAAGAACAGAGAAACAACATTGCAGATAATTGAATATACTGAAAAATATGCCGATAAACTGCTGAAGGAAAAGATTAAGAATAAAAAGTTCGAATTCGGTGACATAGCTCATTTTGCTTATCAGATACTCCATGACCAGGGGACAGGAAAGGCATCGAAGATTGCCGTAAATATGAGGGATACATACAAATATATCTATATTGACGAGTATCAGGACAGCAATTATCTTCAGGAAGATATTCTTAATTCTATTGCAAGAACAGATGATAAGGGCAGACCCTATAATATTTTCATGGTCGGAGATGTGAAGCAGAGTATTTACAGATTCAGGCTGGCGAAGCCGGCACTGTTCATGGATAAGTCCGAATTATATGAAAAAAATGAGGATGAAGGAAGACTCATAAATCTGAATGTAAATTACAGATCCAGAAGAGAGATACTTGAAGCAACAAATTATCTTTTCTACAAACTTATGCATTATGACATCGGAAGGATTGAATATGATGACAGTGTCAGGCTGAATACTCCGGAGGATGAGGTATATCAGAGTATTTTTCCGGAGGCGGATGAAAAGTCATATGTGGGTGGCAAACCTGAAATCATATTAATTAATGGTGATTCCGAAGATGAAGAACTGGACGAAGAAGTAAAACGCAGTCGTGATTTTATGTCGGATAATGAGATGGAAGCCTATCTCATAGCGCAGAGGATAAATCAGCTGATAAAAGGAAAACCTGAAGAAGGCATTCAGCCCTTCAGCGTAAAAAATGAAAAGTTTAATCCGGAACTGGCTGAATCGGATGACAATTCCAGATACAGAAATGTACGATACGGAGATATTACTATTCTCATGAATATAGTTGCCGGAGCAGACATTATGGTTACTGTTCTGGAAAAAATGGGAATACCCGTAACGCTGGTAAAGAATACAGGGTATTTTGATGCGGCGGAGATAATGACTATGCTGTCGGTGCTTTATACCATCGATAATGCCAGAAATGATATTCCATATACATCGGTATTGCTGTCGCATATCGGAGCCATGACGGAGCCTGAGCTTGCGCTTGTGGTAACCAGAAGGCCGAAACGTCGAAGATATATGTATGATATGTGCCACGATTTTGAAATGGCATATATAGATGCGGACGATGAGGAACTTAGGCATACGGCCCAAAAGCTGGCCAGGATAAATGGGCTTATAGCAGAATGGAGAAGTCTCAGATCATTTATATCCATACCGGAAATGATTGACAGGATACTGGCTGATACGGGATATGATATATTTGTGTCATCTATGCCGGAAGGGAAAATAAGGCTGGCAAATATAAGGATGCTGAGATTCAAAGCCGAGGCCTTTGAGAAGTCGGGATTTACAAGCTTATTTGATTTTATCAGATATATCGAAAAATGTAAGATGCATGAGCTGGATTTCGGCGAAGCAGGAACCGCGGATGTGGGAAACTCCGTGAGAATAACCAGTATTCATAAAAGCAAGGGTCTTGAGTATCCGGTTGTAATACTTGCAAGAACCGGAAAAAGATTCAATAAAAGAGATGAATATAAAACAGTGGTAATAGATGCGGATTTCGGAATAGCCCATGATGTATATAATAAGAAACCCGGTGGCCTCTGCATTCGCAATAAAAGTATAAAGAAGGAAATGATCAAAAGCATCATGGATAAGGAGATTATTTCCGAGGAAATAAGACTTCTATATGTGGCTATGACGAGAGCCAGGGAAAAGCTTATAATTACCGGAGTTGCAAGTAATGATCCGGAAAAGGCAAGCTTTGAACATGAGAAGATTCTGAAGAGTAAAAGCTTTATCGATATGATATTACCTCTCTATAATATAGATGATGCAGGTAAGTACTTTAATCTTTCCGTCATCAATAAGACCGATATGATTTCATCGATTATGGGAGAAGGTACATCCCGGAGATTATCTGATAAAACGGCATATGATATTCTGAAAAGGATGCTTGGATCAACTAATAAGGATGAAGCGGTTGAGGCTGATAATCCATATGATTTCAGCTATAGCTACAAGGCTGCTGTTGAAACGGAATCAAAAACAGCAGTAACCCGGATCGAGAGAAAGTATATTGAACAGCAGAAGCTGTCTTCGTATAATACAGCTGACGAAAATGAGGTGGATAAAACAGCTGACGAAAATGAGGCTGATATAACAGCCGATTTAGAGGAAAGAAAGAAAGCAGCCATGAGGCGGGGAACCGTGGCTCATAAAGTAATGGAACTGCTTGATTACAGCAGCATAAATTCAATTGAAGATATGGATAAAGAAATAGACAGAATAACTGCTCTTAATTTCTTTAATGATGAAGACAGAAATAGTCTTAACAGAAATTATATACGTAATTTTTACAGCGATGATGAAAAGTCTCTTTTCAGGAGGATGAAAAAAGCGGGCGAAAAGGGGCTCTTATTCAGGGAAAAAGCATTTCTTATGGGGATGAAGCCGCATGAAATACCGGGTCTGAATTATAAAAAAGAGGACTTTGGTGATGATATGATTACGGTTCAGGGAATTATGGATGCATTTTTCTATGAGATTAACGAAAGCGGCGAGAAGACTATTACAATTGTGGATTATAAGACCGATAAGGTCAGAAAGCCCGAGGAACTGGTGGAAAGGTACAGTGTTCAGCTATATCTTTACGCAATTTCACTTTCGATGATTACAGATGCCAAAATAAATGGTATAATATTTTATTGTTTCCCACTTGCAGCGGAGGTTGACTGCAGTGAGGAAATCAGTAAATTCGAGAATAAGATAAAGTAGAAACAGTATTGGAAATCCGACAGGATGACAGGAGGTAAAACGTGTCAAGAAATTCTAAGGAGATTGAAGGTCTCACATTATTGGGAAAAAAGAATACCGAAATACCGGCGGATTATTCACCGGAGGTTCTTGAGACATTTGTAAATATGCATCAGGAGAATGATTATTTTGTAAAATTTAATTGTCCGGAGTTTACAAGTCTTTGCCCCATTACGGGTCAGCCTGATTTTGCTACAATATATATTTCTTATGTACCTGCCGAAAGAATGGTTGAGAGTAAATCACTTAAACTGTATCTTTTCAGTTACAGAAATCATGGCGATTTTCATGAGGATTGTGTCAATAAGATAATGAAGGATCTGATAAATCTCATGGATCCGAAGTATATAGAGGTATGGGGGAAGTTCCTTCCCAGAGGAGGTATATCCATAGATCCTTACTGCAATTACGGAAAGCCGGGAACAAAATGGGAGCAGGTTGCCTGGGACAGACTTACGAAGCATGATATGTATCCGGAGAAGGTGGATAGCAGATAGTCGGAGGAATATATGAATATACAGGAAGCTGAGAAGTATATCAATAACATACCCAGATTTGCCGATAAGACAGAGCCGGAAAATGTCAGGAGGCTTATGCAGATTTTGGGGAATCCGGAAAGAAAATCCAAAACAGTTCATATTGCAGGAACCAACGGAAAAGGTTCGGTGGCAAAGATGATGAGCCTTTTTCTGGATGAATCGGGATTTAAGACCGGTCTTTTTCTGTCTCCTCATATAGAAAAGATAAATGAAAGAATATCAATAAATGAGAGAGATATTTCCGATGAGGATTTCGGGCGGATTTTTGATATTGTTAAAAATGCATCTGATGAGCTGGTGAGTCAGGGAGGAAGTCATCCTGCATATTTTGAATTCCTATTTGCCATGGGTGCGGTATATTTTGCCGAACAGGAATGCGATTATGTTGTATATGAGACCGGACTTGGCGGAAGGCTGGATGCGACAAATTGCATCATGCCATGCATGACAGCCATTACCGAAATCGGACTGGATCATGTTAAGTATCTGGGAGATACTGTGGAAAAAATAGCAGAAGAAAAGGCGGGAATAATAAAGAAAGGCGTTCCGCTGATTTATTTTACAGGCAGAATAGCTGCCAACAAAGTAATAGAATTTATTGCCAGGGAGAGAGGCTGCCCGGCATTTAATGCCGCATGGACGGATATTTCGGTTAAAAGCAGTGATGGAGGAAAGATTGATTTTTCTCTTGATAATAGATATTATACATACGATAACCTTGTAATAAATTTCGGATCCCTGTATCAGACAAGAAATGCAGCTACTGCTGTATATATGTTTGACAGGCTGTTTAATGAAAAGAGCATTGAAGAAAAGCAGTCCATAATTCAGCATGGTCTCGCACGCTTCAGGATGAAGGCCAGATTCCAGTATCTTAAGGATAATATAGTTCTGGACGGTGCGCATAATGAGGATGCAGCCAAAGAGCTGACGCAGTCCTTAAGGAAGAGTTTTAAGAATTTCAGTAAGATCAGAAAGAAAATAGTTTTTGCTATTTCATCTGACAAGGATTATGAGAAAGTACTGGATGAATTATGCTACGGCATCAGACCATCGGAGATTTACATCACCGAGCTTTCTTCCGGAAGAAAACTGGATAAGCAGATTCTCTATGATATGTTCTCGGAAAAGATGAAAGATAAGGCAGAAATCAGAATATATGAGAATTGTGAAGATGCTTATAATGCAGCGGTTGAGGGACTGAAAGAAGATGAACTGCTTATTATAACAGGTTCCCTTTATCTTGCAGGTGAGGTATTGCAATATATAGGAAACAGAGACTGATAATCATTTACGGATTTGAATCAGGAGAAAGTATGATAGATTTTGATGAAGAGGTAAAAAGATTTTCACCTAGTCTGGAAGTGAGCCAGGCAGAGGATGATATTTATAAAAATGATCTTAAGGATATAGTAGATATTGTGCTTCAGATGACACAGGATTTGAGAGGTACCGATAATAATGGCAGGTAGCAGGATGTGCAGCTATTGCGGCAGTCCTGTTGGAATGGGCGGATACTGTATCTCCTGCAGACTGAATCAGAAATTCCTGAAGAAAGCCGGCAATACGTCACTGTATTATTACAATATTGGCCTCGAGAGAGCGAGAGCCCATGACCTTACAGGGGCTGTGGGTGCTCTTAGTATGTCTCTGAGATATAATAAAACCAATGTGAATTCCAGAAATCTGCTGGGACTCATTTATTATGAAATGGGAGAAACTGTAACGGCCTTGTCACATTGGGTTATCAGCGCCAATTATAATTCCGAGGATAATCCGGCAGTGAAATATCTGAAGGAACTTAGAAATAATCCCAAAACATTGGAGGAAAGTGATGAGATAGCCCGAGGCTTTAATACGGCACTTCAGCAGGCGGTAAATCATGAGTTTGATCTGGCGGTCATACAGCTCCATAAATGTATTTCCGGAAATGAGCATTTTGTAAAAGGGTATCTGCTTTTGGCGCTTATATACCTCGAAACAAAGAAAGACGGTATGGCCAGAAAATACCTGGAAAAGGTCCTGACCATTGATAAAGGAAATATCACAGCACTCCACTTTCTTGGTGAAATGGGAGAAAGTGAAGATATAGTAACAAAGAAAATTGAGCAGGAGCCGGAGGAACCGGTTGAAATGTTCAATTATTACGGGATAGAAGAAGAAAAGGGCCGTCCCGCAAGGAAAATAATTCCCGAGAGAGGGGAAAGAAAACGTGTAAGAATCAGAAATTCCAGAGAAGAAAGTATGGTAAAATATGCTAATCTGTATATGTTTGCCGGGATAATAATAGGTGCGCTGGTATTTTATTTTCTTATAGCTCCGGGGATTCGCAGAAACTATATTGATAAGATAAATGAGATGGACAGAACCTACAGCAGTACACTTGCTTCGAGAAATTCAGAAGTGGAAAATCTGACAATGCTGGTTGGAAGTGCCAATGAAAAAAATGATACCTTTCAGCTGAAGGAAGAGGAATATAAGAAGCAGATAGAAAAACAAAAGGAAGAAATAGAGAAGCTTAAAGCCGCAGTTGAAGAAGGCGGGGGATCAGTTGTTGATATAGATGAACCCGAAGATACAGATGATGGCGGAGAAGAAACCGAAGCTCAGGAAAACAGAAGTGGCGTGGGGCATAATATTGGACAGGTTGATAATGCGGCTGCGGAAAGAAATAATGCAAATATCAGAGGTATTACCAAAACAGATGTGGAAGCACTTATCCAGGGTGAGTAATATTAGATGGAGGATCAGTTAATGAATAATAATGCTTTTATCATATTTATAAAGAAAAACAGTAAGGGGCTTGTAGTTCCCGCAATTCTTATAATTCTGGGACTGTTTATGATATTTCATCCAAATGGATGGATGGCATTAATAGTCAGGGTTCTGGGTATTTTATTTGTATTAGCGGGGGTGCTTCTGGGATGTTCACTCATTGCGGCAGTCTCACCATATACTATGGCACTGGCAATTGCACTTGTAGTTATAGGAATCATATGTCTCGCACTTCCGAACCCTTTGTCCGAACTTATCCTGAATGTTATCGGAATATGTATGATCATTAATTCTGTTGTCAGTATTCATGATGCTTATGTCATAAAGGGTAAGAGTGATAATTTTATAAAATATATTATAATTGACATTATAACCCTTATTATCGGAATAGTATTATTCTTTGTTCCTTCAACTGTTGAGGGCATAGTTGTGGTCATTATCGGAATAGTGCTGGCGGTAATAGGTATATCAAATATGATTACAGTATTCAGAGTATATCGGGACGGAGGAAGATATATTAATGATGGTTCTGATGTAGTCTGGGAAGAGGAAGTATAGATATGAGAGTCGGAATGGGATATGATGTACACCGCCTGGTTGAAGACAGAAAACTTATTCTGGGAGGCGTGGAAATTGATTATGAGAAGGGGCTGTTGGGACATTCTGATGCAGACTGTCTGGTACATGCTATTATGGATGCCTTACTTGGAGCAGCCTGTATGGGTGATATAGGAAAACATTTTCCGGATTCGGATGAAAGATATTCCGGTGCAGACAGTATGCAGCTTATGTCCGAGGTCCGTTCAATGATTGAAAAAGCCGGTTTTACAATAGGAAATATAGATGCGGTAATAATAGCCCAAAAGCCAAAGATGGCACCGCACATTCCATTAATGAGGATAAAAGTTGCAAATGTTTTGGGAATTGACGAATCAAGTGTAAATATTAAAGCCACCACAGAAGAGGGGCTGGGATTTACAGGTGAAGGTAAGGGAATTGCATGTCAGGCGGTTGCCCTTTTAGAGGAGTAGTCAGGTGATAAAATTATCAGATAAATCGATGCCGGAAATTGCTGAAATGAAGCTTTTGTGGATGGAAGCTTTTCCGGACAGCGAGGAATATGTAGATTTTTATTTTGATTATGTATGTTTAAATAATAAAATAGTAACTTTGAGAGAGGACGGGATATTAACGGGAATGCTGCATCTTAATCCCTATACTTTTTCAAAGGCAGGTAAAGAACAGTACAGAACTTATTTTATTAACGGTGCAGTTGTGAGAGAAGGTTACAGGCAGCAGGGAAGACTGAAAAGAATGCTGCAATATGCCTTTTCGGTACTGGAGTCAGAGGGCATAAGATTTGTATATATTAATCCGAATGATGAAAGGTATTTTATCAGCTCGGGATTTCAGACAATCACTCAATTGGCGGAAATAAGATTTCGTAAGGAGGACATTAACCTCCTGAAGGATGAGATGATCAATTCAAGGAGTGATGTGGAATTCGGGAAGCTGGTGGGACACATGATCCTTCCGAATTTTTCGGGTGAAAATTTGAGAAATAATATTGCTTCCATGCATGGCAGATATGACAGATATGTCAATATAGGTAAGCAAGGTCTGGTTCAGGGGTATTATTCAGTCTTTGTCAGAGGTGATACTGTTTATGTGGACAACTTTGTACCTTATTTCGGCCTCAGACAGATTACATCAAAAATGTTCAAGGATATAGAGGCGGCAATATACAGTGTAGGTTCCGATATAGCAGAATCCATTGAAGAGATGGATTCGGCTGAAGAATCCGTATATGAGGATTATGCGGATGAGGGCGGCGCTTTGCCGGACCAAAAATTTATAAAATATATAAGCATTACCATGGATACCCGTTTGATAAATTGTTATAGTCAGACACTGGATATGAATCAGGTAAGGCTTTCAAGAAAATATATGTTTCTGGAACTGAAGGATTCGGCAATCGATTACGGGAGTCTCATATTCAGTGAACTATTCTGATTATTGTTATTTGAAAAAATGGAGGAAACAGAGATGGATAAGTTGAATGAAAGAGTAGTAAAGGCTAAGGCGGATTCCTCAGCTGTATTGTCGGTGGCAGGTTCAATATTTGTAATACTTATGGGACTGTTTTTGACGGTAACGGTTACTCCTTTTTCACTCCTGGTAGTGGTTATAGGTTCATATCTTTTGGCATATGTTAAGGATGGGCTGAAACTTGAATATGAATATACACTTACCAATGGGGACATAGATGTAGCAAAGATTCTTGATAAAAAAAGACGTAAAGAGATAAGAAGTATTTCCGCTGACAGCATTACATACATGAATTATGCTGATTCCGAAAGAGTCCGGAATGATCTGGAAGTAAAGAAGGGGCAGGTATTGATCAGGGATTATTCCGGTGTTGCAGAGGACGGAAAGCTGGTGGCAATATATTCATCCGATGGAAACAGAGATGCGATAGATATATTCAGTTTTGATGAAAAATGTCTGAATCATATGAAAGATGTTCTTAAGATGAAAAGCGCAATAAAGTAAAAATCCTTTAGATCATGGTGAAGCGGATGAAAATAAAAAAGACATATACATATAAATGTATATGTCTTTAATAATAGTCAAAAAAGATAAATCACGGATCAAGCGGTATCATCTTGAGACCTTTATACATCTTAGTATACATACTTTTTTCATCTTTGTATAAAAATGTTCCGCGAGCTCCGTCGCGAATGATGTAAGCATACTTATTCTTTTGAACATTCATGTATAATACTTCCTCTACGTTAAGCTCTTGGGCTTTGACCTTGGCAGTATACACATTGACAGGTTCCATTTTATACTTTTTAACAGCCTGTTCAACAGTCATGTCAAACCCTCCTTCACCTAAAATTCAATCTACGTTTAGTATATTGTAAATATAAGTTAAAGTCAACTTTAAAAAATTATTTCACGGGACAAAATAAAATGCAGAATTATTATAGGGAATTTGAAAAACAGATAGAAAATATAAAAAATGAGATATGTGATAACGGCAAAAAACCGGGGCTTCTTATGCATGCATGCTGCTGCCCATGCAGTTCTCATTGTATAGAGCTTCTGGAAGAAATATTTAGTATTACCGTTTATTTTTATAACCCGAATATTGATGAGAAGGAAGAATATGAAAAAAGATATAATGAATTCCTCAGATTCAGAGATGAGGCGGATTTTGCCGGAGGAATAAGTATTGTCAGGGAAGAGTTTGACCCGTCCCCGTTCTATGAGATTGCCAGAGGAAGAGAGATGCTCCCTGAGAGAGGAGCAAGATGTTATGACTGCTATTTGCTGAGAATGAGAAGATCGGCGCAGTATGCTGCAGAAAACGGATTCGATTATTTTACGACAACCCTCTCCATCAGTCCGTATAAGAACGCAGACTGGATAAATGAAATAGGTATGAAACTGGAAAATGAACTGAGAGAAAGTTTCGGGGATAAGGTTCCTCAGTTTTTATTCAGTGACTTTAAGAAAAAGAACGGATATAAGAGATCGGTAGAGCTTTCAAAGGAGTATGGACTTTACAGACAGAATTATTGTGGCTGCAGATACTCAAAACCGGTGACTGAAGATATTCAAAACCTTGATTTATAGTGAGATTCTTGTTATAGTATATCACGTTGTAAACCCAGAAATCGGAGGTAGAAAAATGTTAAAGAAAAAATTAGTGGCAATTACTGCAGCTCTTACCATGAGTCTGTCATTATTCGGATGCGGAAATGGGGATCAGCCAAAGACAGAGGCGGCTTCAGCCGAAGGAATTGTATCTGAGGATGGTGGCGCCGAGGCGGTTGCTGACATTGCCAAGATTAAGGAAAAGGGAAGTCTGGTAATAGGAATTACTGATTTTGCTCCTATGGATTATAAGGATGATAGTGGCGAATGGATTGGCTTTGATGCAGATATGGCAAGTGCATTTGCTGAAAGCCTCGGAGTGAAGGCTGAGTTCGTTGAGATTGACTGGGATAATAAGATCCTCGAACTGGACTCAGGTAATATTGACTGTGTATGGAATGGAATGACACTTACAGATGAGGTTCGCTCATCAATGGACTGCTCAAATGCATATTGTAACAATGCTCAGATAGTTATAGTTCCTGCCGATAAGGCTGATCAGTATCAGACAGTAGAAAGCCTTGCTGACCTGCAGTTTGCTGTTGAGTCAGGAAGTGCGGGACAGTCTGAAGCAGAAGCTCATAATCTGAAGTTCACTCCCGTAAAGGATCAGGCAACCACACTTATGGAAGTAAAATCAGGAACATCTGATGCAGCTATCATCGATTCACTTATGGCAGCTGCCATGGTTGGAGAGGGAACAGATTATGCTGATCTGACTTATACAGTCGGACTTAACAGTGAAGAGTATGGTGTTGGATTCCGTAAAGGTTCCGATCTGAAGGACGAGCTTAACAAGTTCTTCGTTGCAAGTTATGCTGACGGAACTATGCAAAGTATTGCGGAAAAGTATGGTGTACAGGCAGCTCTCATCGAGCAGAAATAATAATAATTTGAGGCAAAGGTATGAATCAGTTTTTTGAACAATTTCCGGTGGTATTTAATGCACTTAATGTGGGATTCCTTCAGACGCTGAAGTTATTCTTTGTAACTCTTCTCGGAGCACTTCCACTGGGACTTTTGATATGTTTTGCTTCTAAATCCAAGATATTTCCGCTCAGGCTGTTTTTTAAGCTCTTAATCTGGGTCATAAGGGGAACTCCCCTTATGATCCAGCTTCTTATTATTTATTATTTCCCGGGACTTGTTTTAGGAAAATCAATCTGGGGAAGTGGTGAAAATGGAAGATTTGCAGCTTCGGCGATTGCATTTGTTATTAATTATGCATGTTATTTTTCAGAGATATACAGGGGTGGTATAATCAGCATTCCTGTAGGACAGGATGAAGCGGGACTTGTTCTTGGTATGACCAGGTCACAGGTCTTTTTCCGTGTAAAACTTCTTCAAATGGTAAAAAGGATACTTCCGCCCATGTCGAATGAAGTGCTTACACTGGTAAAGGATACTTCGCTGGCGAGGATAATAGCCCTGCAGGAGGTTATCTGGGCAGGACAGGCATTCATGAAAGGTTCTCAGGGAATATCCGGTGCTATATGGCCGCTGTTCTTTACGGCAATTTATTATCTGGTTTGTAATGGACTTCTGACTATATTATTCGGAAGGCTGGAGAAGAAACTGGATTATTTCAGATAGGAGACATGTATGAGTGTATTAGATGTTGAACATATAAGTAAATCCTTCGGAAAAACCGAGGTACTTAAGGATGTTAATTTTTCTATGGAGAAAAATGAGGTGCTTTCCATAATAGGTTCCTCGGGGAGCGGAAAGACAACACTTCTCAGATGTCTGAATTTCCTTGAACATGCAGATACAGGAATTATAAAGGTTGACGGAAATGTAATATATGATGCGGATGATCCGTCCTACAAGAAGGAGTCGGTGATCAGAAAGAGCATAAGTCATTTTGGAATGGTATTTCAGTCATTTAATTTATTTCCGCAATATACAGCCTTGGGAAATGTAATGCTGATGCCATCACTTCAGGCTAAAAACAGACCTGACTATAAGTCAAAAAAGAAGGAAATCCTTGCGGATATAAAAAGGGAAGCTGAAGAACTTCTGGAAATGATGGGATTGTCGGACAGAATGAATAATTACCCTCATCAGATGTCAGGAGGACAGTGTCAGAGAGTAGCCATAGCCAGGGCGCTTGCAATGAGTCCTGATATCCTTTGCTTCGATGAACCTACATCTGCGCTTGATCCTGAGCTTACCGGTGAAGTTCTGAAGGTTATACGAGAACTTGCGGATAAGAATATGACCATGATAATAGTTACCCATGAGATGGAATTTGCCAGAAATGTATCCAACCAGGTTATCTTCATGCATGATGGTATAGTTCTTGAGAAGGGAACACCCGAAGAGGTATTTGATAATCCGAAAGAGGAGAGGACAAAGAGGTTTCTCGGAATGTTATCGGACTAGCAGAGAAAATCATATTAAAAAGAGACAGCTTTGAACAATTGTTTAAAGCTGTCTCTTTTTGACTTCGCACCCGGAAATAAACGATGGATGCCGTTAGCTCGGATTACAGAAAATAAAGCTGCTGACCGGGAGCTGTAAAGTTATCTGAAATTGTATGATTCTTTTTATATTCGTTGATTCTTGTCATAATACGTTCTGTCGGATTCAGCAGATCACTTATGGAAGCATCGTGATTCAGATGATCGATAACGATAGCTATATATTTGCTGAGGTCTGCTGACTTATACCAGGGACGTTTAAGGACTTCCGGATTTTCATGTGTTGCATTTGTGGAGATTACCATATTGAATACGCCTTCTTCATAGGCTTTATCAAATACACCCACACCCGCGGTGAAAAGTCCGAAGGTTGCCAGACAGAAGACTCTTCTGGCCTTGCGGCGCTTAAGCTCCCTCGCAACATCCAGCATAGACTCACCCGATGCAATCATATCATCTATGATTATAACATCCTTACCCTCAACGGAATCACCGAGAAATTCATGAGCTACGATAGGATTCTTTCCATTTACGACTCTTGTATAATCACGTCTCTTGTAGAACATACCCACATCCACATTGAAGTGGTTTGCAAAGTAAATTGCTCTGTACATAGCGCCTTCATCCGGACTGATAACCATCATATGGTCATTGTCCAGCTCAAGGTCAGGAACGGACTTCAGCAGGCACTTAATGAACTGATATGTAGGCATGAGACTTTCAAAACCACTGGTTGGAATTGCATTTTGCACTCTCGGATCATGTGCATCAAATGTTATTATATTTGATACACCCATGGATACCAGCTCCTGAAGAGCTATGGCACAATCAAGTGACTCACGGGAAGTACGCTTATGCTGCCTCGATTCATATAAAAACGGCATGATAACATTGATTCTTCTGGCCTTTCCGGCGCTTGCGGCTATGATCCTTTTTACGTCTGCATAATGATCATCCGGAGACATGGGAACCATTCTGCCGCCAAGATTATATTCGATGCTGGAATTGATCACATCTACAAGGATATAAAGGTCAGAACCTCTGACTGAATCAGAGATGGCACCCTTTGCTTCGCCGGAAGCGAACCTTGGGCAATGAGCCTGTATAAGGTAGCTGTCCTTTTCATAACCTGAGAATTCAACATTATGGGCATTCAGGTTTTCTCTTTCGTGCCTCCATCTGGAGATATAGTGGTCAACCTTGTCACCCAGCGATGTGCAGCTGTTTAAAGCTACAATACCAAGTGGTCCCACAGGTACAGTAACGAGTTTGCTTTGATCAGGCATTAATTTTTTCCTCCGTTTTTGTTCAAAATGGCTGTTCTTTTCTGATACCTTATATTATCACCATAAAGATGATAGAAAGTATAGTGCTGTACGAATCTTGACATAATGCGCTCAGAATATCTTCCGGAGATATCTTCCAGAGTGAGATTAGTTGAAATGATGGTTGATCTTTCGTCAAGAATCCTTCTGTTAACTATCTCATAGAACTGGGAATGAACAAATGAATTCATCAGCTCCGTGCCCAGATCATCTATGATCAGCAGATCTGAGGAAAAGATACATTCATATAAATCGGCAAGAGCGGCATTATCGGATTTTCTCATTATGTACTTAGACAGAATATCCTCGAAGAGTTCATTTGCCGTAAGATACAAAACAGAATAACCTTTATCGAGCAAATCCCTGGCGATGCAGTTTGTAAGAAAGGTTTTTCCGAGGCCGGGATCGCCGTACAGCAATATATTGTCAAATGTACTGCCGAACTGAGATACAAAGTTTTTTGCCTTGTTCAGCTGGCTTTGTGCATTTTTATACGCAGACGGTTTGTCGTCTGAGCATTCCTTACTATAATACGATAAGTCGAATGTGTCAAAGTTTTCTGTAGATAAAATTTTATCAAGATTGGAATTTTTATATAAACTATCAATCTGAATGCGTTTGACACAGGAACATATTTTTCCGTTATACATACCTTCATCATGGCAGAGAGGGCAGTTGTAGACAGGATCCAGATAATCCTCGGGATATCCTTTTTCCTTAAGCATTTCTCTTCTTTTTTTATTTATGGAATCTATCTGAAGACGAATATCACTGTAGCTGTCATTTTCATCCGGATTTCCGGTCGTGGATAATATCCTTTTAGTCATTGTTCTGAGAGAGAGATTCTTTACCTCATCAAAGGTTTGGGTGATCTCAGGATATAATTTGGCAATCTCGTCATATCGTTCCTGCATGGTACGTTGATTATCGGTTCTGACTTTGCTTAGATGCCACTGAATATTTGTTTTTTGTGTAATACCTGATATCATCAGCTGTTTCTAACCTCATTAAGATATAATTCTTCAATTTTCTTTAAAGCGGCGCTTGGAACACTTCCTTTGCCTGAACCATTCTGACTTCCCGGATTATTTTGATTTCCCGAACCGTTTCCTGAGCTTTTGGAAGCGGTTTTAATCTTTCTATGCTTATCATCAAGAGTGCTGATATCTGCAAAGCTTCTCACATTACTGTTATACCAGCTTTCAAGGATTCCGTTAACATAGTTAAAGGTAGCCGAATTCGGTTTTAGCGAAATAGCCCTCCGGCATGCCTCAAGTATAAGAGGCTCAGTAAATCCGAAATCCCTTGTCCAGTGATCTATAAAATTCCTCTCTACAGGTGCGGGCATACGCGATGTAATGCCAAGTTCCTTCAGAATCTTTGTATATAATGAATAATAAGATGATGTGAAGGCTTCCGCTTCTGTTCTTGTGGATATATTATTGGTGTACCAGTTTCTGGCAACCTTTTCGATATAGCTGAAATTGGTTTTTTTAATGGATGCACAGTACTCCAGCAGATATTCGATAAGATCAAATGACAGCTTAAGGGTGTCATATATATAGATCAGTGAATCAATATCTGTTTTGGTAAGCTCCCTGTCGCAATATGCCTCGGCTTCAGCCTTAAGATTGCAGAACATGGGATCTTCCAGCTGAGAGTTCAGCTTGTCCGGAGTAGGAGCGGTTTTTCTGGGAACTGACCTTTCTTTTGCGGTGTCATAATCTGTATTTTCCGATCCGGATTCTTTTGTAAGACTGATGATATTCTCTTTTGGAGTGAGGACTCTGGCATTTGGTTTACTGAGGCTGCAGATTATAATTCCGTTTACCTCATCCTCATTATCAGGTGAATATGAAAGCTTTAGTACATCCTGCCTGATCCAGTATTTAATTCCGCGGCATACATCTTTCTCCGTGCAGTTCAGATGATCGGCGATGTCTGATACCGATATGGCGGCACCGGCACTGCAAAGTCTGGCAAGATAAATATACAGCTTTACAAAATCACCGTTAGCATCATTCATATAGTAATCTATAAAATTATTTGAAATGCTGGAAAAGGTTTCTTCTTCAGCAGAAATCTTAATTGTTGACATTTTTATATAGAACCTCCAAATACTTTCCCCTAAGCGAATAGATTATATCAACAGATTCTATCATTTGCAAATTGCCGGGAGGCGGTTTACAGGCAATAACAGAGATGTTGATTATGTTGAAAATGTTAATAAAAATTAATAATAATCAAAAAGGGCTTAAAAAAGGGGATCAGCGAAATCAGATCGCGAATCCCCGGTTGTTGATAATTTAAATATTTAAATCCATATCTTATAGTTGAAAAAATGTGGATAATGTTGATAACTTATTCTGATAATAGCATAGTGCCCACAGAATCTATATTTCCCGCTCCCATAGTTATTAACAAATCATTGTTTTTATAATTTTTTAAAAAATAATTTTTTATGGCATCAAAGCTTCCTAAATATATGGCATCCACGCCTTTTTCTTTCAGAAGAGCTTCTATATTCTTTGAACTGATGCTTTCATCAAAGGGCTCTCTTGCGGCATAGATATCAGCAAGCAGAACATGGTCTGCGGCTGAAAGAGCATTGACGAAGTCGGGAAGCAGAGCTTTTGTTCTGGAATAAGTATGAGGCTGGAAGGCAACCCACAGGTCACCTGTTTTGACAGAATTCGCAACAGCAAGTGTGGCGGCGATTTCTGTTGGGTGATGGGCATAGTCATCAATTACTTTTACGTCACCCTTTATGGTTCCCTTATACTGGAAGCGTCTGTCGGCGCTGTGGCATTTCATGAGACCTTCTCTTATACTATCCATGGAAATACCGGCATATTCGGCAGCTGCGACTGCGGCAAGGGAATTTACGGCATTATGAACTCCATTAACCGAGAGAGATATATCGGTAATATATTCTCCGTTTTTAATAAGCTTATAGGCTGGCTGTCCCAGAGGATTCAGTTCAATATCGGTGGCACAGTAATCATTATCTTTACCGGTACCGAAGGTTATAACAGTAATATTTTTATCCTTAACTCTGTCTTTAATTATATCCCTGTACGGCATATCTCCGTTAATTATAAGAGCGCCCGTGTCCTGAGTTTTGGTTGCGAAAACAGCAAAGGATTCAATGATGTTGTCCAGATTCTTGAAGAAATCCAGATGATCGTTATCTATATTTAAAATGATATTTATATATGGTTTAAATGAATGGTAGCTGTTTGTATATTCGCAGGCTTCGGTCACAAAATAATCGGAATGACCGACACGGATATTTCCGTCAATAATCTTCAGCATTCCACCGATGGAAATTGTTGGATCAGTATCAGCTTCAAGGAGTATGTGGGAAAGCATGGAAGTTGTGGTGGTTTTTCCGTGAGTTCCCGCAACTGCAATGCTGTATTTATACTCGTCCATCAGCTGTCCCAGAAGTTCAGCCCTTGTCAGCATGGTGATGCCCTTTTCTTTGGCGGCAATAAATTCTTCATTATCAGGGCGGATGGCAGCGGTATATACGATAAAATCAATATCATCGGTTATATTTGCTGAAACCTGGCCGATATTAATGTGAATTCCCATATCGCGAAGCTTTTTTACAGATTGATTTTCCTGCATATCCGAGCCGGACACGGTAAAATTATACTGATGAAGTATTTCCGCAAGACCGCTCATGGATACTCCGCCAATTCCCATAAAATATACATGACAGGGTTTGTTGAATTCAATTTTGGATGTTTTCATTTTATGCTTTACCTCGCTTTTAGACTTTCAAAACATATGATATTTTATCATATAGTAAAGATTATGTGTAGAATTAAATATGCTTTACATTCAGAATCTAAAGATATATACTTTATAGGAATGACCGGCAGTATAAAATCCATGCCGGAAGTTGGATTTTAACAGGAATGGAGATGTTTAAAATGGAGAAAAAAAATATCGATTGGGGATCACTCGGATTTGGTTATATGGAAACCGATGCCAGCTATGTTTCAAATTATAAGGACGGAGCATGGGATGACGGAGTTATCACACCGGATCATAACATTACAATGAATGAGTGTGCCTGTGTACTTCAATATGCACAAGCCTGCTTTGAAGGTCTCAAGGCTTATACTACAGAAGACGGACATGTTGTTACATTCCGTCCTGACCTTAATGCTCAGCGTATGGCTGATTCCTGTGCAAGACTTGAGATGCCTGTATTTCCGGTTGATAGATTTATAGATGCTGTTGAGAAGGTTGTAAAGGCAAATGAAGCCTGGGTTCCTCCTTATGGATCAGGTGCCACACTTTATATCAGACCATATATGTTCGGATATAATTCTGTTATCGGAGTTAAGCCTGCTGATGAATATCAGTTCAGAATTCTTGTAACTCCGGTTGGTCCTTATTTCAAGGGCGGAGCGAAGCCTATCGTTATACGTGTAAGTGATTTCGACCGAGCAGCTCCACACGGAACAGGTCACGTTAAGGCAGGACTTAATTATGCAATGTCACTTCATGCAATAGTTGATGCACATGCAAAGGGATTTGATGAAAATATGTATCTTGATCCTTCTACCAGAACAAAGGTTGAGGAAACAGGTGGAGCAAACTTCATTTTTATTAAAGGAAATAAGCTGATCACTCCGAAATCATCAAGTATTCTTCCTTCAATCACAAGACGTTCACTTGAGGTTGTTGCTGAGAAGTATCTTGGAATGGAAGTTGAAGAGAGAGAGGTATTATTTGAAGAGGTTCCTACATTTGAGGAATGTGGTCTTTGCGGTACAGCTGCAGTAATCTCACCTGTCGGCAAGGTTTATGATCATGGCAAGGAAATCTGCTTCCCGAGCGGAATGGATGAAATGGGACCTGTGACAAAGAAGCTTTATGATACTCTTACCGGAATTCAGATGGGTAGAATAGAAGCTCCTGAAGGCTGGATCAAAGAGATTATCTAATTAGTGTGTAATTTCAGGGGCACCGGTTCTGCGAAGGATACGGTGCCCTTTAGATTATTTATGTATTTAGGTGTTTATATGAGTCGTAATAATCGAAAAAACAGAATAATACTAATGCTTATCTGTCTGATGATCTTTACCCTGACAGCTTGCGGTCCGGGGAAGCAGGTAATCAAAGAGGACGATATGACCATTACCCTGACCAAGGATTTTCAGAAGGGACACAAAGATAATGTTACATGGTATTATACAAGCTCAGATGCAATAGCTATAGGAATAAAGGTTCTTAAAACTGATCTTGAAAAGGAAGGGCTTGAGACTAATTCATCTTCGGATTATGCGGAAGCATATATTAAAGCAAATGAAGTTCCCGGCAGTCCTCAGGTAAAGTCAGAGGATAATTATGTTTATTTTGAATATAATGATAAGGTGTCGGGAAGTGATTATTCATATCTGACATGCATATATGATGACAGAGACAGTTACTGGATGGTTAGCTTCGCATGCTATAAGGATGCTTATGTGGAATCCAGCAAAGAATTTTTTAAATGGGCAGATTCGGTGGAATTTGGTAATGACTAAGGATAGCATACTTCAAAACAGATTTATATTATCTGAGCTGGTTAAGAAAGGCATCAGACTTAAATACCGCAGATCATATCTGGGTATTGTATGGTCGCTATTGGAACCGCTCCTTACAATGATAGTTCTTACCATTGTATTCGGAACTCTTATGGGAGTAAAGGATGAGACATTTCCCGTATATATTTTGGCAGGACGACTTTTTTACGGATTCTTTTCACAAAGCACAACGGCAGCATTAAAATCCATTCGTGTGAACAGCTCTATTATTAAAAAGGTATATGTTCCCAAAATCCTTTATCCTTTATCAGCCGTAATTTTTAATTATGTTATATTTTTGATATCACTTATTGTACTGGCAATAGTATCTATAGTACTTAAGGTATATCCTACTTTATATCTGGTTCAGGCTGTACTTCCTCTTATTGTTCTGTTTTTACTGGGACTTGGCGTGGGACTTGTAATGTCCACCATCGGGGTGTTCTTCCGTGATATGGAATATTTATGGAATGTACTCCTTATGCTTATAATGTATACATCCGCCATATTTTATATGCCGGAGAGGCTTCTGAAAAGCGGATGGGGCTTCGTACTTAAATTGAATCCGCTGTATTGTACCATTGCCTGCTTCAGAGATTCGATATTCGGCAGGCCTTTGGAAATCAAGCTCCTATGCTACAGCTTTTTATTCAGTGTTCTTGCTATCATCTTCGGGATATTTATTTTTAAGAAAAATGAAGACAGATTTATACTAAATATTTAATGAGTGGCTTATGAGTGATATAGTATTATCAGTTAAAAATGTAGGAATGAAGTTCAATCTGAGCAAGGAAAAACATGATTCCTTAAAGGAATATTTTATAGCCCTTGCGAAGGGCGAGCTTAAATATAATGAGTTCTGGGCACTGAAGGATGTTACATTTGAACTTGAAAGAGGTGACCGAATCGGGATTCTGGGGCTTAACGGTGCGGGAAAGTCAACCCTTCTTAAAGTTATCGCGGGAGTATTTAAGCCCACGGAAGGAAAGGTGGAAAGAAGCGGAGTGCTTGCACCGCTGATAGAGCTGGGAGCGGGCTTTGATCCGCAATATACCGGCAGGGAAAATATTTTTCTTTACGGAGCGTGTCTGGGATACAGCAGAGGCTTTATCAATGAAAAAATTGATGATATAATAGAATTCTCCGAGCTTGGAGAGTTCATAGATGTTCCGGTGAAGAATTATTCATCGGGAATGAAGGCGAGGCTTGGATTTTCAATTGCCACCGTGGTGGAACCGGATATGCTTATTCTGGATGAGATATTGTCGGTAGGTGACGCAAAGTTCAGAAAAAAAAGCGAAGCCAGACTTAACAGTTTAATTGAAAAAGGTGTTACGGTTCTTTTTGTTTCACATAATACAGATCAAGTCAGAAGACTATGCAACAAAGCCATGATTCTGGAGAAGGGGAAGATAGTGGCGCTGGGTGATACCGAAACGGTTGCGTCAGAGTATGACAGAATATGAAAGGACGAGGTCAGGGGTATGTATTTTCTCGAAATACTAAAAGTAATCTTTGTGGGGATTGTTGAAGGAATTACCGAATGGCTGCCTATTAGCAGTACGGGACATATGCTTCTTGTGGATGAATTCCTTAAAATGAGAATGAGGGATGAATTCAGAGATATGTTCTTCGTAGTAATCCAGCTTGGAGCAATTATTGCGGTTATCGTTATTTTCTGGGATAAGCTGTGGCCGTTTAAAAAATCAAAGAAACCGGAAAATAAAGGAGCAATTGTTGTCAACAAAAAAATAATCAATCTCTGGATAAGAGTTTTGATCGCAACATTTCCAGCAGCTGTTATAGGTCTTCTTCTGGATGACTGGATGGATGAGCATATGCATAAAGCCTGGGTTATAGCCATAGCGCTGATAGTATATGGTGTATGGTTCATATGGGTTGAAGAGAAAAACCGCGGTAGAAGGCCAAGAGTAAATAAACTGCTTAAGCTTTCATATCTGGATGCACTGAAGATAGGACTTTTCCAGTGCCTTTCAATCATACCCGGAACATCAAGGTCGGGTGCGACAATTATCGGAGGACTTGAAACCGGACTGTCAAGAAGAGTTGCAGCCGAGTATACATTCTTCATGGGAATTCCTATCATGTTCGGATGGAGCGTTGTGAAGATCATAAAATTCGGACTCCATTATACATTTTTTGAATTCCTCGAGCTGATACTGGGTATGGCAGTGGCATTCTTCGTATCACTTCTTGTAATAAAATTCCTGATGGAATATATTAAAAAACATAACTTTAAAATGTTTGGATTTTATCGTATAGCACTGGGAGTGCTGGTACTTATAGTATTTGGGGTTAAAGCAATAGCAGGTTAAAAAATGATATCAAGACTTGATAAAATTCTTGCTGATTCAGGTCTCGGAACGAGAAGCTCGGTCCGGGACCTTATTAAATCAGGAAGGGTAAAGATAAATCATACTCCGGAAAAGAACCCGGGAAGAAAAGTAAATACGGATAAAGATGAAATTGAAGTAAATGGTGAGATTATAACATTTCAGGAAAAGGTTTATTATATGCTCAATAAGCCTGCCGGTGTGATAACAGCCACAGAAGATAAGAAACAAAAGACGGTGCTGGATCTCATTGATGACAGAAAGAGACGGGATATATTTCCCGTGGGAAGACTGGATAAGGACACTGTGGGACTTCTTCTTATTACAAATGACGGTATCCTGGCTCACAGACTTCTGGCTCCCGGAAAGCATGTGGAAAAAAAGTATTTTGTCAGGGTGGATAAGGAGATAACGGAAGAAATTGCCCGGGATATCAGATCGGGTGTGGATATAGGAGATGAAACCCTTACTGCACCGGCAAAGCTGGATGTGGGGACCGGTGGCAGGGAAGCTGAGATAATAATAACGGAAGGAAGGTATCACCAGATAAAAAGAATGTTTGAGGCTTTCGGACTAAGTGTCATATACCTTAAGAGATTATCAATGGGAAGTCTTATACTGGACGAGAATCTGGAGGAAGGCCGGTGGCGGTATCTTACGGAGGATGAAATAGAGAAGCTGTAAAATCGGGCGGGAAAATGCTGTTCCCGTCCTTTTTTAATGTAACAAAGCATATTTAAGAATCAGTTAAGAATTACAGAAGAATCAGGTTAAGACTTCCGGAGCGTTTTGCTGTATATTTAAGAAAACAGTGAGGGATGTCACAAATCAGGAGGAGAAATAAAAATGAGCAGAGAAATAATATTAGAAGCTAAAGATTTATCCAAAACATTTTCAAATGAGTCAGTACAGCAGCATGTTCTGAAGAACCTGAATCTGGAAATATATAAAGGAGACTTTACAGTCATTATGGGAAATTCCGGGTCAGGAAAGAGTACACTGTTATATGCCCTTAGCGGAATGGACAGACCGACTCTTGGAACCGTAACCTATAACGTTAAGGATAAGCCGGAGAAGAAATGTAAGAAGAAAAATGACGGTGAGGGAGTTGAAATATCAAAGTTCAGTAACGACTGTCTGGCGCTTTTCAGAAGAAATCACTGTGGTTTTGTTTTTCAGCAGAATTATCTGAATGACAGTATGAGTGCACTGGACAATATAATGGTGTGCGGTCTGCTGAAGACGAAGGATAGAAAGGCTCTGGCCGAGAGGAGCAAGGAACTGCTGGAAAGGGTAGAGATAACTTCGCAGGACTGGGGAAAGTTCCCGACACAGTTATCCGGTGGCCAGCAGCAGAGAGTTGCGGTGGTGAGAGGAGTTATCAACCGGCCGGAGATACTTTTTGCGGATGAACCTACAGGTGCTCTTAATTCACAGAATACAAGCAATGTACTGGATATACTTACTGATTTAAATAATCAGGGACAGAGTATAGTAATGGTCACACATACGGTAAAAGCTGCTGAGAGAGGTAACAGAATAATATATCTTTCTGACGGCGTTATCTCAGATGAATGTGATCTGGGACCTTATGTGGGTGACTATAAAGATGAGAAAAATCCGGATAGAGATGAGGCACTGGACAGACATAGAAAGTTGAAAGAATTTTTGAATGAGCAGGGCTGGTAGAGGTGTAAAGATATGTATAAATTATTTGTAATAGCTAAAAATAATATAAAGAAGCAGAAGGGAGATATGATCACATTCTGCATTATAACAGCAATAGTTACATTACTGCTTTATATATCGGTATCCGTTCTTACGGGAATCGGAAAGATTTATCAAAACAGATTTGATGAGATAAACGGAGCTCATTTTATAGCCACTGTATTTGATAATGAGGCCAGTGTTCGCAGCCTCAGAAAAGCATTTGAAGAAAATGGAATTACGGACTATGAAGAAACCGAAATTCTGGACTTTGATGCCAGATATAAAAACAAAAAAGATAAGGATTATCAGACCTATGAATTTTTGGTAGAAAGCTCATCTGCAAATCCCGAAATTATGGATGTATTCCCCAAAGATAGAGTTTTAAGTGATAATGAGGTTTTGATTCCGTATCATATAAAAGGAAAGTTTGATGTAGGAGACATACTTCAGATAGAACTGGGGAGCAAAATCCATGAATTAAGGGTAGCGGGTTATTCGGAAAATCCCTGGTTCTGCTCTACACTTTCATTTGGCGTATACTATATATATGTGAATGAAAATACATATAAGTCTCTGGCAAATGAGAATACCGGAACTATCCAGTCACCGGTTTATAAGAATATCCTGTTTAAAGGTGTTTTAAGTGATGAGAAACCGGAAAATGCTGACATGGATCAGATAGAGCTGAATATAAATGAAAGCTTTGAAAGACTGATAAATAAAGAAGAGAAAACGGAATCTCCGGAAATGTATAAGATTTACAATAATGCCAATTGGAATCTTATTAAATGGGGAAACGGCATGCTTCCCAATATCGTAGCTTCAATAATCCTTGTCTTTGCCATCATACTGCTGACAATTTCATTGATAGTTATATCATTCAGTATAAAAAACTTTATACATAGAAACATTAAGAATACCGGAATTCTCGAAGCAAGCGGATATACTGTTAAGGAACTGAGAGCTGCTCTCATATTCCAGATTATGATTATTTCCCTGACCGGTATTATAGCAGGTATTATAGTCGGTATAATAACAGGAACAAAGGTTTCGGAATTATTCAGTCTTATGCTTGGACTGACATTCAAACAGAATATCGATATAGCAGCGGCATTTGCAGTAGGCATATCACTTTTACTTGTCAACTTTATAACAGTCGGAATGTTAAGCCATAAATATAAGAAGATTACAGTGCTGGATGCGCTTAGAGGTGGTATCAATGCACATAACTTCAAGAAAAACTATTTCCCCTTTGAAAAGACCGGACTGCCTATACCGGTTACATTATCTCTCAAAGATACATTCGGCAGTTTTGGGAAGAATACAGCACTTGTAGTGATTGTAGCATTTTTAGCATTGACATGTATTACAGGCTTTGGACTGGTAGAAAATTTCAGTTCAAATCCCGAGGGCTTACTTAATATTATGGGTGTTGATTTTGGAAATCTTGAAGTGAGCGGTGAGTCCGGACATGCAGAGGAACTCAGAAAGGTTGAAGGAGTAGAAAATGTACTTACAGAGGTAACTATGGAGCCTGTTCTGGAGTTCAACGGTGTCAGCGGGAAATATTTTACAACTGCTCATGAAGATGAAAAGTATTCAAAAAAGCTGGTAGTTGTTGAAGGACGCTATGCCCGGGAAGCTAATGAAGTGATGATCACAGGCGCTGTGGCTGATGAAATAGGAGCAAAGATAGGAGACGTTGTAACTATCAAGGTAGGAGGAAAAAGCGCAGATTATATAATTACAGGATTTAATCAGAGGTTGATGTCTGCCGGAAAAAACCTGTCTATGACAATAGATGGGGCAAAGAGACTCGGCGTTGATACAAGTTACTGTGACTACTATATAACAGCCAAAGATGGTGTATCGTTTGATGAGTTAAAGAAAAATGTTGAAGATTATGCCCAAAAACAGAATATCCTGTTCAGTTATATGGATACGTCTAATGTAATAGATTCAACTGTGGGTTCGGTAGAATCTGCCATGACGGGAGCCTGTATATTATTCGTGGTTATTACTGTTCTTATAGTAGTATTTGTGGAGTCTCTGGTTATCAGGGCAAAAATTACAAGAGAGTGGAAAGATATGGGAATCAGCAAAGCAATTGGAATGAGGTCAGGTGATCTCCTTATTCAGATAGCAATGTCCAACATTCCATCTGTTGTAGTCGGATGTATAATAGGTGTTCTCCTTTCGGGTCAGGCGGGAAAAACGGCTGTTAAGGGTGCATTCTCATATATGGGAATCAGAAAAGTTGAATTTAACCAGTCGTTTCTGCCGATGCTTATGGTGGCAGTCGGAATAACCGCTGTGGCACTCATAACTTCCTACCTCGCCGGAAGAAAAGTAAAGAAACTGGTACCCGTTGAAATGATAACCGAAGAATAGTAAAATGTAATACAGTTATTTATAAGTACTGAAGTGTAATCTGAGTGGAGGATGACATGCATTATAATTGTCTCATCGTCGATGATGAAGCAGAGCTTGCAAAGATGACGGCAGAATATTTTCAGATGTTTGATGTCAGCACTGCCTATGTTGACAGTGCTGAAGGCTGTTATGATTTTCTGAAGGAAAATACCATCGATCTTTTACTGCTGGATATAAATCTGGGGGATGGATCGGGCTTTGAAGTGTGCAGAAAAATCAGAGAAGATTATCAGCTTCCGATCCTGTTTATCAGCGCAAGACAGAGTGACGATGATGTACTTGTGGCACTCAGTATCGGTGGCGATGATTATATAAAGAAGCCCTACAGCTTATCGGTTCTTCTGGCAAAGGTGAGAGTCAATCTGAAGAAGGTTGAAGAGATTAAGGCGCTTAAGGAAAATGTATCTTTTGCCGATAAGCCCGAAGCACTTGCGGCAACGCCTGGTGACGGGATGATATTACATCTGGATGAACCCACAATGTCGGCTATACTTAATGGCAGCAGAGTTGTTTTTAAAGCTAAGGAGTTTCAGCTTCTTAAGTGCCTCTATGAGCATAAGAATACGATCGTTACAAAAGAAAAACTATTTGATGAAGTCTGGGGTGACAGTTTTTATTCGGACGGAACACTAAATGTTCATATCAGAAAACTCAGAGAAAAGCTGGAGAAGGATCCGAATAATCCGACGATGATTAAGACAGTATGGGGAACAGGATATATACTTGAAGTATGATTATTTCGGAAAGATGATATGAAGCAGGTAATAAAAATACTACTACTCTTTACATTATTAATGACAGCGGCTCTTCTTTTGATAAATATGAGATTTGAAAAGAGCGAGGTTAAAGGCAGGGACATTGTATATTACAATGACTGCCTTTTAAGCATGTATGATGATTATAAAAATGGTATTACGGAGCGTGAGATTGAATTAAAATATGGATGTAATATCATCTTTACCAAAGAGCTGATTGATTCGGAACTGACAAAGTATTATGTTTCCGGTGCTCTTGTTCTGGATTTTTCCCCGGACGGAAATTATCTTGGGAAGGTTGTCTGGAATGATACCGGCGTTGATCTGAAAAATATAAAAGAAACATCAAAAAATCTGGTTATCCTTTTCTGGGCAGTGATTCTCATTATAGGATATCTGATGATATTCCTTATCTGGTATACGCTTATAAGACCGGTAAACGAGCTGAACCGGTTTTCTGTAGAAATCTCAAAAGGGAATCTGGAAGTACCTCTGCCTATTCATAAGAATAATCTGTTCGGGGGTTTTACCGAAAGCTTTGACACTATGAGGGAGGAACTGAAAGCTGCCAGATTAAGAGAGATAGAGGCAGGGATTGCAAAAAAGGAAATGGTGGCAGCACTCAGCCACGATATTAAAACACCTATTGCAACCATCCAGGCAACCTGCGAAGTTCTTGATATGAAGTATAGGCGATGTCTGGGCAGATATGAAGAGGGTTTGGAAACCGCATGCGAAAGTGGTGAGAAGAAACCAATACGTGAGATTGAAGACACATTGGAAAAGCTCAATTCAATTTCAGCTAAAGCGGAAACGGTAAACAGTATCATGAATAATCTGGTACACGCTACTATGGATGATCTTAACAGAATAGAGATAAATCCGGTTGAAACAGATTCAAGGATAGTAGAAAACTATTTTATAAATCTGAAAAATTCCGGCTCCGATACTGCTATAGTCCTGGATAACCATATTCCCGAATGCCTTATATATGCAGATACCCTAAGAATGGAACAGGTCATTGATAATATTATAGGAAATTCGAGAAAATATGCAGGCACGGACATACATGTATCATTCAGTACGGTAGAGACGGGGTATATAAGGATAAAAATAAAGGACAGCGGTCCCGGAGTCAGGGAAGACGAGCTGCCGCTTATTACCGAAAAGTATTACCGCGGCAGTTCTGCCGGAAATAAATCCGGTTATGGTCTCGGAATGTATCTTGTTAAGATGTATATGGAAAAGCAGGGCGGCGGAATTGAGTATTATAATGATAACGGATTTGTGGTTGAAGTTATTATTAAAAAAGTCTGATCAGATTTAAAGATATTATAAATCCCGAAAAGCAGAATCAGCCGGGAAGTCTGTACAGCATTTTCAGAAGTATGGATACTCCGCTTGATCTGTATAAGGATTTTATGCCCGAAATATCTGAGAAGAAAAATGCTAAAAAAGCCGATACAAAACCATCAAAAGAACCTGTAAAAAATTCATTAAAGAAATAATGGAATTGTATAGATAATAATAGTTCTTGACTTTAGGTGCAAATGTGTGATAATCTAACACTTGCGTTTTCAGCGCTTTCTTTTTGTGTGCAAAAAGTCAGATGCTGATATTAAGGTTAATTAAAGAAAATGGAGGTGGCAGTTGTGCGCGTAAAGATCACACTAGCTTGTCAGGATTGTAAACAGCGTAATTACAATCTTACAAAAGACAAGAAGCTTCATCCGGACAGGATGGAAACAAAGAAGTATTGTAAGTTCTGCAAGAAGCATACAATGCACAAGGAAACAAAGTAGTTTAGGGATTCAGTAGATCGAAAGAGGTGGAGATATGTCAGAGAAAAAGGGGACATCACCTGCACTTAAGAGAAGCTGGTTTCAGGAGCTTAAGTCAGAGTTCGGAAAGATTACATGGCCTACCAGAAAGAAGCTTTTAAAGGAAACAGTAGCAGTTCTTATAATCGCTATTCTTCTGGGCTGTTTAATCGTGGTAATTGATGCACTGCTTAAGTCCGGCCTTGCATATTTATGGTAGGCGGTGATGATATGGCAGAGAATATAACAAACGGCATTGATGATGAGAACATTGAAGTAACAGAGACTGAAGCTGCAGAGGCTGTACAGGCAGAACCTGAAGAGCCCAAGCGTCCTGTTTCATCAAATGTAAAGCAGAACGGGGACAATGAACCGCACTGGTACGTTGTTCATACCTATTCGGGATATGAGAATAAGGTAAAGGCTGATATCGAAAAAACCATCGAGAACAGAAGACTTGAGGATCAGATGTTTGAAGTTATGGTTCCGCTCCAGGATGTACTGGAGACCAAGAAGGATGGCTCCAAGAAGGTAGTATCCAAGAAGATATTCCCGGGATATGTACTTGTACATATGATAAAGAATGATGTGACATGGTATGTTGTAAGAAATACACGTGGTGTTACAGGCTTTGTTGGTCCGGGATCCGAGCCGGTTCCTCTTACAAATGAGGAAATGAGAAAGCTTGGAGTACGTATCGATGATTATGTTATCGATGTTGAGGTCGGTGATATGATCAAGGTTATCAGAGGAGCCTGGGAAGGTACCGTGGCAAATATCAAATCTATCAATCGTACTAAGGAAACAGCTACAATTGAGATCGATATATTTGGTCGTTCAACAGATGTTGAAATCGGTTTAGGTGATATTCAGAAGTTAGATTAGTGGAAGGGGAAAACCCGATAATACCACATTAGGAGGTAATTAAAAATGGCTAAGAAAGTCACAGGATACATCAAATTACAGATACCTGCAGGAAAGGCAACTCCTGCACCACCGGTTGGACCTGCACTTGGTCAGCACGGTGTTAATATCGTAGAATTTACAAAGCAGTTTAATGCTCGTACAGCAGATCAGGGAGATCTTATCATCCCTGTAGTTATTACAGTATATGCAGACAGAAGCTTTTCATTTATCACAAAGACTCCTCCTGCAGCAGTTCTTATTAAGAAGGCCTGCAAGATTCAGAAGGCGTCAGGAGAACCAAACAAGAAGAAGGTAGCTAAGATCACAAAGGCTCAGGTTCAGGAAATCGCTGAATTGAAAATGAAGGATCTTAATGCCGCATCTATAGAAGCAGCCTGCAGCATGATTGCAGGAACAGCTCGTTCTATGGGTGTTGAAGTAGTTGACTGATAAACTGCTTTTGAGGATATGATGTATATTATAAGCAAATAGGTGGAAGGAGGTCGCTCCTCCGATAATACCACAGGAGGTATAACTAAAATGAAAAAAGGTAGAAGATATTTAGAAGTTTCAAAGCTTATTGAAAAAACTAAGCTTTATGATCTTGACGAGGCTGCTCAGCTTATCAAGAAGACAGCAAATGCAAAGTTCGATGAGACAATTGAAGCACATCTTAAGCTCGGTGTTGACGGACGTCATGCTGATCAGCAGGTACGTGGTGCCGTTGTTCTCCCTCACGGAACAGGTAAGGAAGTTAAGGTTCTTGTTTTTGCAAAGGGTGACAAGGTTGATCAGGCTCTTGCTGCAGGTGCAGATTATGCAGGTGGAGAAGAGCTTGTTCCGAAGATTCAGAATGAAGGATGGCTTGATTTTGATGTAGTTATCGCTACACCTGACATGATGGGTGTTGTAGGACGTCTCGGACGTGTTCTCGGACCTAAGGGATTAATGCCAAACCCAAAGGCAGGAACAGTTACACCTGATGTAGAAAAGGCAATTGCTGACGTTAAAGCAGGTAAGATTGAGTACAGACTTGACAAGGCAAATATTATCCATGTTCCTGTAGGTAAGGCTTCATTTACTGAGGAACAGATCGCGGACAACTTTAAAGCCTTAATGGACGCAGTAATCAAGGCTAAGCCATCAAGCGCAAAGGGACAGTATCTCAGAAGTGTTACAATTTCTTCAACAATGGGTCCCGGAATCAAGCTTAATACAACCAAGTTCGGAAGTAATGATGGTTCAGCTAAATAAGCTGTATATATTCAGTAATTTATAACGCAAAAAAAGCAACATGCTTTGGTGGAAATGCCAAATTATGTTGCTTTTTTTTTGCATTTTTTTTATACTAATAAGTGGATTATTTAGTTTATCAAAGGGGGTTAGCAGACTTTATGGAAAAAGACGAAATAAGAAAAGCAGTGCTGGAATTAGTTGATGAAGTAATGCCGGAACTGGAAGATGTTTCTCTGGATAAGAATATTGTTACGGAATATGGGGTTAATTCTATTTCAATTATCAAGCTTATTGTAGAGGCTGAGAAGAAATTCGGGATTTCCTTCACAGATTACGAGCTTGCACTTGATTCATATGATACATTCGGAGATTTAGCGGCTGTGATATATGACAAGCTTGAGAATGCAGAATAAAGGAGGAATGATCATAATGGCAAATAGTAAAAAACTACCGGTTACTTATCCTATAATCACTTCATGGCAGTGGCATGCAACGCTTTTCTCAATCCTGTCGGGAGACGATAATGCAAAGAAATGGATTTACAGTAACTATATTCAGCTCAGATGCTACAACATAGAAGAGATATTTACAGGTGATGATATGCTTCTGGCGGATATCATGCCGGGCAGCAGCTCACTTAAGGAATGTCCTTATCTCATAACATCACTTCTTACAAAGCAGCAGATTGAGAGCTATTGCGGAAATATTATCGATTTTATCATCAAGACCATTGATCTTGACGGATATGTATATGGTGTATTTGATGAAGCAAAGATCCTCAGTGACTTTGATGTGGATTATAAGTTCCCTCATGAGCTGTTTATCTACGGCTATGATATGGATAAAGAGATATTCTATGTAGGAGATTTTACTTTCCAGGATAAATATTCATATAACACGGTTTCCTTTGAGGACGTGAGAAGAGGATATGAGGTTATCTCGGCTTCCGAAGATCATATGTTTAAGGATGATTATAAGGGTACAAGAGGACTTTTCGTAATCCAGAAGAACACCGAAACAGCATATTATGATGTTGATACTACACTTATTATAGATACACTTAAGGAATACCTGAGTTCTGCGGATACCAAGAATCATTTCCGTATGATGAGAAACAGATTCAATGATACAACTTTCGGTATCAAGGTTTACGATCGTGTTCTTGACAGAATCAACAAGCAGATGGAGAAGAAGGAACCTGATTTTGATATCAGAGCACTTCACATTATGTATGACCATAAGGTTCTTATGA
>CAMOCO010000002.1 GCA_946610715.1 uncultured Clostridia bacterium
AATTTCCGCAGCCTCTTTATCATTTTATACCTGATGAAGATAGGGCATTATACCGGACAGAAATACACTTGACAGAATGTCTGCTATTTCATCGGCCGGAACCTTAAACTCTTCGGCAATCCATTTATGCAGTACACCTATGGTACCGCCGATGGAACTGGCAACCAGATATGAAAATCTGGTCCTGTCTCCGGGCTTTGCTATAGTTGTCTGTGTTACTTTAGTCACATATTTATGAAACATATTTATTGCTTTCTCAAAAAAGGCATCACCCCGCGGGCTGTGAAGGATGTGAGCCAGAAAGGTATTCTTTTTTGTATAATTGCATACTGCAAGAAAGTAAGAATGACATATATCATGGTCATTTTTAGGATGAAAGCTTTCCATCATGCTAAATATATCATGAAGAGTTTTATCCTCTGCTGCGGCAATCAGGGCAGGTACATTCTCGTAATGATTATAGAAAGTACTGCGAACTATGCCCGCCTTCTTTGTAACATCGGCTACAGTGATCTTGTCCAGCTCCTTACTTTGAAGCAGTAGAAAAAAGGCATCAAATATCGCCTCTTCGGCAATGCTGTAGCGTTCATCGGTTTCATTCATGGTAAATCCCCCTGTTATCCATAACAACTAAAATTCAATGGATGGAAGCTCCGTAAAATTACTCACGGCTGCCATAACACCCGGAAAGTTTATGAGCTTCTCATTTTTGCTGTCCCCGGTAATTGCAATGATATGTCTGATCCCGGCGGCGGCAGCGGCAGTTACACCGGAAATGGAATCCTCAAATACAAGTACCTTCTCCGGAGGCATATCAAGCTGCTTTAGCGCGGCCAGATAAAGATCCGGGTGGGGCTTAAGCGGAATATTTCCGGTTCCGAGTATCACATCCTCCCATTTAAACCATTTTTCCAGCCCATACCTTTCAAAGTACAGATTCATATTATCCAGATCGGCGGTGGTTGCGATCGCTCTTTTTACCCGG
Source organism: uncultured Clostridia bacterium (assembly GCA_946610715.1). Lineage (GTDB taxonomy): Bacteria > Bacillota > Clostridia > Lachnospirales > Lachnospiraceae > Eubacterium_Q. Next base: position 986 of record CAMOCO010000002.1, read on the forward strand.
GCCAGCATAAGGTAATTCAGAAAGTCCTCAAGTCCCGGAGCAAGGGGCAGATCTTCCTTTATGAGCAGGCTCCTGTAAATTCGCTCCTTTTCTTCCGAAAGCTGAAATACGGTATTTTCGGTAAGCTCATATCCCAGGAAATGTTCCAGAATCTCCTTCGGAGTTTTTCCCATGATCCACCGGTTCATTTCCCCGGTACTTATATCCTTCAGTGTCAGCTCTTCAATATAAATCTGCCATGCTCGGTTATGCAGATTACCGTCGAATATGCAGGTGCCGTTAAAGTCAAATATTATGGCTATATCACGGTTCATCAGATAAATCTCCTGTACAATCACATCGTATAGTGTGATAATAACATAAGTGTAAATATAATTCGACATCTTTGTAAAAACCGGCTGACATTACATAAGTTTCAGTTTCGTGATATAATGATGTTTCAAGGATTGCGAGAGTTCATTTAGAAACGGGGCAATCCGTATGTCATAAGTGTTAGATGGGCAGGAGGTAAATTTTAAATGATAATAAAGAGATTTAAGAAAATCGCAGTTATACTGGCGGCATCCTTTATGCTTGCCGGTTGCGGCTCAGCCGAAGTGTCTGACAGCAGTATGGTAGAAGAAGCCGGTGCATCGGATGATACTTCTGAGACTGATAAGCCGTCGGAAGAGAGTAAATATGACAGAGAGACTATCTATCAGGTTTCACTTCTCCAGGGACTGACCTTTGGAGATTATAACGGCAGCATATCCGTAGGAGAGCTTAAGGAGAGAGGCGATATCGGAATCGGAACCTTCGACAGGCTGAACGGTGAACTTATCATGGTAGACGGAGAGGTTTACCGTGCTGCTTCAGATGGCAGCATTGAGGTTGTACCTGATACAGAGACAATTCCTTTTTCAAATGTTACCTTCTTTGATAGTGATGAAGAGCAGATGCTTGAAGGTATCAGTGATATTGCAGGTCTTCAGGAAAAGCTTAATGCCAAGGTTTCAGAGCTTGGTGAGAACAGATTTTATTTCATCAGAATCGACGGTACATTTAAAGAGATGAATGTAAGAAGCGAATATGCGCAGGATAAGCCGTATAAGCCGCTGGCAGAAGTGCTCGAAACCGACCAGACATTCTTCGATTATGAGAATGTGGATGGAACCGTGGTAGGTCTTTACTGCCCACCATATATGGAAAAAATGAATGCAACCGGATGGCATTTCCACTTCGTTTCCGATGATAAAACCAAGGGCGGCCATATCCTGGGACTGAAATTTGATTCGGCTGATCTCAAATGGGATTATACAGATACATTTGATATGATAATTCCGGACAATGAAATGTTTGACGAATTTGATCTTACAGTTGATCAGTCTGAGGACATTAAGAAGGTTGAGAAGAACGAGGATTCAGAAGAGGAAGTGGGCAGTGTGACGGATGCCGGAGAAGTAACCTATGATGAGGACGGGACAAAGCTCTCAAGTGATTCTTCAGATTTTGTACTCTTAAGTGAAGCTGTACCCGATGCGATTCTTGAGATACGCTACTATTCCACATATAACTTTGTGGGTGACAGAATAGCAGGATATGAAGAACCTGTTGCACTTCTTACCAAGGAGGCAGCTGCCAGACTTGAGGAAGTAAGCGAGGAGCTTCAGGAGAAGGGCTACAGACTTAAGATATATGATGCATATCGTCCGCAGATGGCAGTTGAAAATTTTGTCAAGTGGGCTGAGGATGTCGATGATACAAGGATGAAAGAGTATTTCTATCCGGAACTCGATAAGTCAGTTTTATTTGAGCAGGGATATATAGCTGAACATTCCGGTCACAGCAGGGGAAGTACGGTAGACCTTACACTCTTTGATATGAAGCTGGAAAAGGAAGTAGATATGGGTGGAACCTTTGATTATTTCGGGGAGCTTTCACACCCGGATTATAAGGACATAACCGAGGAGCAGTATAACAACAGAATGATTCTCAGGGAAGCTATGATGAATCACGGTTTCAAACCGCTGGATGAGGAATGGTGGCATTTCACACTGGAGGATGAGCCATATCCGGATACATACTTCACATTCCCGGTAAGCGAGGATAGTGTGAAATAACTGACAGAATCAAAAGAAACAGCCGTCCTGACCCTGAAAGTTAAGGACGGCTATTTCTTATAGTCAATAAAACCCGCAGGATCGGTTAATGAATGAGGGGAATATTATGGACAATATAAATAATGACGAACATCCGTTAACATCCGTTAAAATAATAGAAATATCGGAAGAAAACAGGAATGAGCTGGGACTCTATTTTGATATAAATGAGAATCAGCTCTTTCACTGCAATGAGCCGGAGCCCGGTCTTTTTGTGGTTGAAAGCCCTATGGTTATAGAGAGGGCGCTGGCAGCGGGATATATTCCGGTATCTTTTGTAATGGTTGATAAGGTTGCAGAGGAAATGTGCCGGAATTTTTATGAGATTATGAAGAAAGCCGGTACGGAAAGAGAGCTGGATACTGTGCCTGTTTATGTTGCGGACTATGATACCATAGCCGGGCTGACGGGGGTAAATATTACCAGAGGAGTTCTTGCATTAATGAAAAGGCGTTCTCTTCCGAAAGTTTCTGAGTTACTTAAAGGTGGAAAAAGAATTGCGGTTTTTGATGATGTGGAAAATCCCACAAATGTAGGTGCCATGTTCCGATCGGCTGCGGCACTTGGAATTGATGCTGTGATTCTCACCGGAGCAACAAGCGATCCCCTTTACAGAAGGGCATCCAGAGTCAGTGTGGGTACGGTCTTTCAGATTCCATGGACCAGGACGGGGAAAAAGGGACAGCAAAATGATTATATCAGAGAGCTGCATGAGCTGGGATATAAGACAGTAGCAATGGCGCTGTCGGATAATTCTATAGATATCAGTGATCCGGTTCTGAAGCAGGAGAGAAAGCTCGCAATCTTAATGGGAAATGAAGGCGCAGGACTTAAGGATGAGATTATCACATCCTCAGATTATGTTGCGAAGATTCCCATGAAGAATGATGTGGATTCCCTGAACGTAGCAGCGGCGGCATCCATCATTTTCTGGGAGCTGACGCGTTGATTTAAAAGTTTCAAAGTCAGTATGAAACCGGTTTTCCGTCAATAATGGCACTGATAAGTTCGGAAGTTTCCGAATATATAAGCTTAAGAGAAAAATAGTCATTTCTTTCATTAAGAAGTCTGAAGAATATTTTATCTCCCTCCCATATAGGGAGGTCAAATACCTTATCTTTATCAATCCATACAAGTTCGCCTTCATCACAGTAAGTAAGCTCACCGGAAAATTCCGATGCGGTATAGAGATGCATATATTCAACGATCCGTTCTTCGGGAGCTTCGGCATTTCCGTAAATAAAAGTAACTATCCCTCGTGGAGTATAAGACAGAAGGGAAAGACCGGTTTCTTCGAGTACTTCCCTTTTCAGGCAGTCATCGGGACTTTCGCCATATTCGAAATGTCCTCCTACGCCGATATATTTATCTTTATTTATATCATTCTGCTTCTTTATTCTGTGAAGCATCAGATATTTATTATCCTTTTCAATATAACAAAGGGTTGTTAGCTCCGGAAATAGTGGCATGTCTCATCCTCCTTAAGTAAGTTCTGCATTTATCTGTTTAATATCTGCTTTAAGCTGTTTATATGACAGTATTCCGATTATCAGATAAGTAATTCCGTATCCTGCAATGGTTGAGATCAGAGCCTGAGGGTAATGGTGAAGCTGCCATATCAGCAGTACTATCATAAGTGCAACTGAGCCGGTTATAAGAAAGTATATTATGCTCTGAAGGATGTAACCAAGTCGGTTTGCCTCATAGATTATTGTCATTGATGAGAATGTGAAACCGATAATTCCGTACAAAAATACATTTACATATGCGGCAATCACCGGTGTAGGGAACAGATTTCGAAAAGCAGGTGCCATTGATATGAAATCCTTGACCCCAGCTGCATTTACTATTATATCAATCAGCATATTGACTGCACTTCCTATAAGGGCTGATGATGCAAACCCCATAAGCCCGCGTTTAAAAAATTCCTTCATGATTACCTCGATTCTTTATAAGCATTTCCTTGATCTTTGCGACGTTTCTTCTTGAAGTATAGGTCTCGTAACCGCTTTTCATTATGACCTTGATCGTTCCGGTGAGACTCATATCCATGCTTTTGATTTTCCTGAAATTGACAATTTCGGATTTTGATATTCTTATAAATCCGGAATTTCCAAGCTTTTTTTCTATCTCATATAATTTATGTGAAATGGAGTATTTCCGCTTATTATCAATTGCGAAAACCTTTTGACCTTCGGCATAGAAGCTTACAATGTCAACCGGGCGGATCATACATTTATTACCTTTCTCATCTGTACCGGTCAGAGATTCATCGAATATGTTGTGAAGTTCACCCATTACATAGCGCACCTCATCATCAAGAATGTCTTTACATACATGAATCTCGGCTTCTGTATATTTTTTATCAATCAGTGTTTTTATTTGCATAGGTTATTTATAGTCCTTTTATATAGGCAGCTTACAGGTAAGCTGAATTTACGTTACTATCAGGAATCAGTATACGTTTATCGTACATTTTTTTCAAGAGATCCGGGGTAACGATCAGGTACGGCTGTATCTATGCCAGGTCAGCCTTCATTTTTAATCTGAAGCAAAAGATTGATACAAGGGACAGAAGAATTGCGGATACGGTAACTATAATAAGAGGCAGGAAAAAGCCGGTCCATGATGTATCCAGATGTATCGCAGCCCTTACGGTTTTTGTGCAATATAAGAAGGGAAGACATTTGCAGATTTTATATATGGCACCGCCGGCACCCTCTGCGTCAAACCATATTCCGCCCAGAAAAGAACCAAGCGATATTATAATTGAGCATAGTCCGGGAGCTGCCTTCTCATTAAAAAGTGTTCCGAATATGAGTCCAATGGCAATGAACATAAATGCTGACGGAATCATAGCTGCCAGAGCAAGCAGTAATCCGGGAAGTTTAAGCTTTACGCCTACGATAAATGAGATGATGAGAGCGGCTACTAGCGATATAATTGCCTGAGCCACTGCTACAATTACCATCGGAATGATGTAACCATTTGTGAAATTGCTGCTTTTCATTGGTGTGGCAAACAGTCTGATAAGAAAAGATCCGCTTCGGTCTTTTGCAATTGTAAGTGCGGTGAAAAGCATTACAAAGGTTTGTCCGAATACTATTATTCCGCCTGACAGATTATCAATTCTGAAGATTGTCATGCCGGCTTCCTTTGGGATGCTTTCATTTACCAGTGTCATTACCATAAGCATAACTATAGGAAAAGCTATGCAGAATATGTAACTGAGTGTGTCTCTTGATATTTCCGTCAGATTTCTTTTGGCAAAATTTAAAGTTCTATTCATGATGTGCCTCCTCTCCTTCGGCAACAGATATAAATACATTTTCGAGTCCCTTTTGTCCGGTTGATGCTTCAAGTTCATCAAGCGTTCCTACTTTTATGAGTCGTCCCTTTATCATGATCGCGATTCTGTCAGCCAGCGCCTCGGCTTCCTCCATATAGTGTGTGGTAAGAATTATGGTTGTCCTCTTCTTAAGAGCCTGAACAGTTCTCCACAGTTCTCTTCTTGCTATAACATCCAGACCCAGTGTGGGTTCATCCAGGAAGAGGATTTTTGGCTCGCCTATAACAGCCATTGCTATGGAGAGTTTTCTCTGCCATCCGCCGGATAAGGTTTTGGCTTTCTTATTTCTAACCTCACCGAGATTAAAGGTATTGATAATCTCTTCAACTCTTTCGGAAATAGTTAAGTTACCGGGAAAATATATACCTGCCATAAATCTAAGGTTTTCTTCAACAGTGAGATTATCAGCCACGGCCGTATCCTGCGTGGATATTCCAACAATCTTTTTTATATCGTCAATGTCTTTTCGAATGTCTTTTCCGAAAATCTCAGCATAGCCGGAGCTGGGGGTTGATAGCCCTGTCAGCATCCGGATTGTTGTTGTCTTTCCCGCACCGTTGACACCAAGAAGTGCAATGAGCTCTCCGGCCTTTATGTCCAGATTGAGACTGTCAACGGCCGTTATATCGGAATACTGTTTTGTCAGATTAGTTGTTTTGATTGCCGTACTTTCCATTATGTTTCCCTCCTAAAGCTGTTTGGTACTTGTTTTCTTACAATGGAATCATATTAATCTGAGCTGAAAGATGGAATACTTTTTACATGAACGGTAATTCTGAATATATGAACGGAAGATTAATTCTGAATATATGGATGGAAGATTATTCTTTTCGTTCAAAATGCACTGTGGTATTATAATTATGGTTCTGAAAAAAGCAAACAAAATAGGCAAAACGGGAAAAAAGTTTGCCATTGAGACCGAAAAGAGTGGCAAATAGAGGAAATAGAGAAAAGCGGGGGAATGATAATGAAAAAAAGAAGGTTAGGTATGGCAGCAATAATTCTTGCGGCAATATGTATGGTATCAGGGTGTGCAAGAGCAATTCCGAAGGACTGGTACGAAGGAATATTGGAAAATTACAAGATGGGATTCTCTACAGGATGGAAGAGTAATCCTTCAAATATCAATATATCTGAAGAGATGCAAAATGGAACATACAGCTATGGCTATCTTCTTAAGGATCTGGACGGTGACGGGGCAGATGAACTGCTTATAGGAATTGATGACGGTGCCGAAGAAACCAAATTCACAGATGTGTATATATATCATAGCGATGTAGGACCCTTCCAGGCTTTAAATGATGGGGACGGATACTATATGTATATATGTGACGGGAGCACCTTAAGAGTTGATTCATGGTATGGTTCTGAGACCAAAACAGAATATATGAAATATAATTCAAAGAATAATGCCTTTCTGATGGTAGATGGCGGAAGTAAACCCGGACATTATACACTGACACCATTCAATTAGTTGGAAAGTGAAATTTGTTGCGCATTTGTAATATGTTTTATGTTAGAATTTTAAAAAATTAGTAGCAAAAGCTGTAAAAGAGCGGCATAGGAAAATTATTATGAAAGAAGTAGAAGAAGTAAAGAATCAGATAGTATTTGATAAAAATAAAAAATATAGTTTCACTGCTGTAAAAGGAGTAATTGATAAAACTGAATACGTTAAGGATTTTGAAAAATATGGGGTATTCAAAGTTTTTTAGGGTTTCCCAAAGTTGTTTAGGGCCTAACTTAAGGCTGCACAAAATAAGGCACCAAAAGCACCCGGAAAGTAGGATAATTACTTACTCCCCCATCAACCCTTCCTTGCAATCATAAGGGTTGATGGGGGAGTGTTTTATTGGTGGATAGAATTTGCTCAGACAATATCTTTCCTTGTATATTTGATATATGCAATAATTATTCCGACAGCCATAAGCATCATTCCCGGAATCAGATAATCTGTATTAATCTTTAATGTGTTGATTATATCAGCGCCTTCTGTATATCCAAAGGGAGAAATGTATTTTAAGAATTTCGCATCCTCTGATATATTTGCCACAATATTCAGCAGATACATAAGTCCGGCTACACCAATTCCGATTCCGATCCCGCTTCTTCGGAGAAATGCTGACATGCCGAAACATATTCCGGCAATCTCAAACTGCATCAGAAGATATGCAAGATGGAACAGTAGTAGTTCCTTCCAGAATACTTCTTCATCTATTGCAAGAATGGATAAGACTGAACAGAGCAGTACGATAGCATTTAGTATTATTATCATGCAGAATACATATGCCAGTTTTTCAGTAACAACACGACATCTGCTGACAGGGTGTGTCAGCAGAAATTCAGCAGTTCTACCCTGTTCTTCCTTCATCAGTGCGAGTATACCAACAATTGCCGCAAAAAATGCACCGCCTATACCCAGCATATTTCCGCCTTCCACAGCATAGAAGCCAAGAAGTGTTCCGAAATTCAGCTGGTCCATCCCAAATGCTGCCGTAAAGTCTCCCATGGATGAAAAAATGTCACTAACATCATTCATCTGAGATTTCATATCGGGATACATAAGCACACATATGGCTACCAAAAGACCTATGCTGAGACTCCAGATGATCAGTTGAATTTTGTTTGATTTAAGCTCCTGTTTAAATATGGTCATAATAATCCTTCCTCAAATTATTCATAATAGTTAACTTAATTATATCCCATTGACCGTTTTTGAGAAGACCCTGATTTTATATATTTCCGCTGTGTTTGTATTTTTCTGATTTGTTGTTATAGAAATAGTATAACAAAAACCAATATATGTTATAATGTCAGAGGAAGTTTTGACATTTTGCTGCAAGAAAAGGAGAATTTTTACATGCCTGTATTTGATTTTAATAAAACGAAGGAAGAAACGGTAAAATCTGAGAGAAGCTATAAGCTCCATTTTTCAAATGAGAGAACGACCAGCGTTGATCATCCGATAATGATTCTTGAGGACAGCGGTTTAAGACTCGTTCATCATTCAAATGGTATGTTTGAAGCGCCGACTGCAGGATCGGCTTTTATATATGACACAGAAGAGAAGTCATCTCATAATATCCTTGAAATCGATGCGAGATTTGAGAATCTTCTAAAATGGCTTGGTGAAAATCATATAATGGTACGTCTTTCAGGCCAGACTACCGAAAGGGGCTATGCAGTCTACAAGATTCTTGAAACCGGTGTTGCAGTGAGAGGTTCAAAATTATCCGGTGAAAATGGATTTTTACAATTTATGATCGACCGCCTGCTTCAAAGTGATGCTCCATCTGAGGAGACTGTGGATCCGGACGAGATAGATGATGCAGATGATATGAAACTTACAAGTATTCAGAGCATAACAGATTACCTCATGTGTGCAGGAAGCACGCTTCCGGACAATATAAGACTTTGGGCAAGGCGTAATCTTGCTGTTGCGAAGTCTTCAGAAGTAACACCGGAAGAGAGAAGACATGCGCAGAGAGCACTTTCGATCATGCTCAGCATCCAATGGAAAAACACTGATTTTGAGTCTATAGACCCGGTGGAGGCAAGACGAATCCTTGATGAAGAACTATATGGACTGGAAAGCGTAAAGCAACGAATAATCGAAACCATAATTCAGATTAATCGTACACATACACTACCGGCATATGGAATACTCTTAATCGGCCCTGCGGGAACAGGTAAGTCCCAGATTGCATATGCGGTAGCAAGAATTCTAAAAATGTCATGGACAACCCTGGAAATGAGTTCGATAAATGATCCTGAACAGCTGACCGGTAGTTCACGTATATATGCGAATGCAAAACCCGGACTTATCATGGAGGCATTTGCAAATGCAGAAAGCTCTAATCTCGTATTTATCATAAATGAGCTGGATAAAGCTGCGTCAGGTAAGGGAAACGGAAATCCCGCGGATGTTCTTCTGACACTGCTTGATAATCTTGGATTTACGGACAACTATGTTGAATGCAACATACCAACAACAGGAGTATATCCAATAGCAACAGCAAACAACAAAGCCGATATAAGTGCACCGCTTATGTCGAGATTTGCGGTTATAGAAATTCCGGATTACACGCCGGAGGAAAAGAGAGTGATATTTACACGCTTTGCCATGCCGAAAGTACTTAAGAGAATCGGGCTTCATAGTGAAGAAATCGTAATAACGGAAGAAGCATTAGATGCTATAATGGATATATTTAAGGATACATCGGGTATAAGAGATATAGAACAGGCAGCTGAGCATATAGCCGCAAATGCATTATATAGAATAGAAGTTGAAAAACTGGATTCGGTTACTTATGATGCAGCAATGATTCGTGATTTATTGTAAAAATACGCCCACCGGCAATAGTCGGTGGGCGTGTTAATGTTATTTCTTGTTTTCCTTTTTAAGCTCGTTCATCTTCATTGCACGAACCTTAAGCGGAAGTCCCCAAAGTGTTATGAAGCCTTCTGCATCATGATGATCATACATATCACCTGTTGTAAATGATGCAAGTGATTCACTGTAAAGTGAATATGGAGAAGTTGTACCGGCTTTGATGATATTTCCTTTGTAAAGACGAAGTTTAGCTTCACCTGTTACATACTGCTGAGTTACATCAACGAAAGCTGATATGGCTTCACGGATAGGTGTAAACCATTTTCCTTCATATACTATGCTTGCAAGCCTGCTTCCGAGATCTTTCTTAAGAGCGATAGTATCACGGTCAAGAACAAGCTCTTCAAGCTGCTGATGAGCTTCCATAAGAATTGTACCACCGGGAGTCTCGTATACTCCACGGCTCTTCATACCAACAACTCTGTTTTCAACGATATCGACGATTCCGATACCATGCTTTCCGCCGATTGTATTAAGCTCGCGGATGATGTCGGAAACCTTCATTTTCTTACCATTAAGAGATACAGGCATACCTTTTTCAAAGTTAATTGTAAGCTCTACATCTTCATCAGGTGCTTTCTCAGGAGTTACTCCAAGAACGAGCATATGGTCGTAATTAGGAGCCTGTGAAGGATCTTCAAGTTCAAGTCCTTCATGGCTGATATGCCATATATTTCTGTCACGGCTGTAGGACTGATCTGTTCCAAAAGGAAGATTGATACCATGAGCCTTACAATAATCTATTTCGGCTTCGCGTGAATCCATCTGCCATCTGTCATCTCTCCATGGAGCAATAACCTTTATATCAGGAGCAAGAGCCTTGATGCCAAGCTCGAATCTTATCTGATCATTTCCCTTACCGGTAGCACCGTGGCATATAGCGACTGCATTTTCCTTACGGGCAATCTCAACAAGTTTAGCGGCGATAGCAGGCCTTGCCATAGCAGTACCCATGAGGTACTTATGCTCATATACAGCACCTGCCTGAACACAAGGCATGATATAATTCTCGCAGAGATCATCAACTACATCTTCGATATAAAGCTTTGCAGCTCCTGAAAGACGTGCACGCTCCTCAAGACCATCAAGCTCTTCGCCCTGACCGCAGTCTATACAGCAGCAGATAACCTCATAACCATATGTTTCCTTTAACCACGGAATTACCGCAGTTGTATCAAGTCCACCTGAATAGGCTAAAACAACTTTATCCATGTTTGTTGACCTCTTTTCTTTTATTATTAATTATTATTTTAGGCTATAAAAATAGCAAAATACATAATAACTTAAATTAAACAAAAAGAAAAGCATTCTTTAATTTTTTTGAATTTTATTCCGCTACATTATTCATAATAATTCATAAATATCTCTTCCAGTGTCGGTTCAGATATATTCAGATCGACGGGATCGGTCTTCCCGATTTCATTTAACAATCTGCCGATATCACCTCTATATAGAAAACTAATATGCTGATAAGTATTTTTTTCAGGATATTCATCTTTTTTTATATCAGAAATGTTATTATTCAGGCTTCCCTCCAAAAGACTGCCAAGTTTTGAGGCGTCTCCTTTGATACTTATTTTTTTTGCGCCGGTATCTTCCAGATTCTCTACTTTATCAGACATTATTATCTTACCTTCCTTGATGAAAGCAGCACTGTGACAGTAGCTCTCAACTTCGGATAGGATGTGAGATGAGAAGAAGATAGTTGACCCTGCCCGGTTTTCTTCTGTTAGTATATTAAAGAATTCCCTTTGCATCAGCGGATCCAGTCCGGAGGTCGGTTCATCAAGTATCAGGAGCTTTGGGCTGTGCTGAACAGCACATACGATGCCAACTTTTTTTCTGTTGCCCAGAGACAGTTCGCTTACCTTTCTGCTCGGATCAAGACCCAGTCTCTCACATAAGCTCTTTGATTTTTCTTTGCATGCGAGTTTTTCTGCCTTGCTTTTTTTACTAAGATGAAGTGCTGCAGAAAAATCAATTGCGTCACGTACCTTCATTCCGTTATAGAAGTTGATTTCAGATGGGAGGTATCCTACATTTTCCAGAATGCGTTGACTATCCTGTCTGATATCAAACCCCAGGACGTGAGCGTCACCCGAGGTGGGTGAGATAAGTCCCAGAAGTGTTCTGATGGTTGTGGATTTTCCGGCACCGTTCGGACCTATAAAGCCGAAGAAATCCCCATCCATGATAGTAAGTTCCAGGTTATCTATTCCACGCTTGGAGCCGTAGCTTTTTGTGAGATTTTTCGTTTCGATTATATTCATATACTATGTCCTCTTTGATATAACATATATTTTTAGAATTCCGCTGACCGATTCGGTTAATTTAATTATATTCCATTGACCGTTTTTGAGAAGACCCCAATTTTTTACATCTTTCTATGATCATCCTTTTCTTAAGATCGGAAAGATAGTTATAGCCATTTCATTTTCTTGAAGAGCAGCAGGCTGCCGATAATAATTAATAAGCTCACGATTATAACAACCGGATAGCCCCACGGGGAGTCAAGCTCCGGCATGTAGCGGAAATTCATGCCGTACCAGCCTGCGATAAGTGTAAGAGGCATGAAAATCGTGGTGACTACGGTAAGAAGAGTCATGATGCGGTTCTGCTTAACATCTATCTGAGTATGATACATATCACGGAGCTGCATCGTGAAGTCACGAAGAGAAGTGGCAGTATCATGGAGTCTCATGACCCTGTCGGTAAAAAGTCTGAAATATCTTGTGTTCTCGGGCTTGAAGAAATTGTTTTCATTTTCTTCAAGCTCCTGACCAAAATCTATCAACTGCTCATAATGAATCCGAAGTTCTCTGAGATCGCTTCTGATCTCATTTGCCCTGGTAAGGGTAGTTTCGGTCTTTTCATCCATCATATCATCTTCAATCGCATCAAGTTCTTTTTCATACTTTTCAAGAAGTGTAAGATCACGATTGATTATTGTTTCAAGAAAATCATATATAAACCTTTCCAAACACGGAACACGCCATTTTTTAGTCCGGGCTATCTTTTTAAGTATTCTTTCCACTACACCGGTGGAATCGATAAATACCATTCCTTTTTCATCAAGAGCAAAGGCATATTGATAATCTTTTCCGCAGATGTCTCTTCTGCTGGGGACAGAGAAGGTTCCCGTAAGAGAGTCATAGTTTACTTCGGCTTTTGTATTGTGAATATCATTTTCATTTATTTCCATTTCGATTCCCATATCGAAAATGTTCTGCTTTTCCTTCCATTCATCCATAGTTACAACGGCAACATACTGATGTTCGCCGTCATGGATATCTGCCTCTGAGCATTCTGTGAGAGTGGACTTTATAAGGTAATACATTATTTTCCTCCAAAATATATCAATTCGTCATTCGCTTCACATAATCCTCGCCGGGCATGGGCTTCGCAAAATAGTAACCCTGGATCATATCACAGCCCTGCTTTGCAAGGAAATCGACCTGATCTTTTATTTCTACACCTTCGGCAACAGTTTTCATATTCAGGTTCTTTGCCAGATGAATTGCTTCCGATACAACTATCTCTGCCCTGTCGGTGTCATCATCATCGCCTCTGAAAAACTCTGCATCGAGTTTAAGAACATCCAGCGGCATATCCTTCAGTGAATTAAGAGAAGAATACCCTGCTCCGAAATCATCCATGGAAACAGAGAATCCATAGCTCTTCAGCTTTTTAATGGTGCTGATCATGGCTTTTTTATCATCGAAGAATGCGCTTTCCGTAAGCTCTATTTCAATTTTGTCATGAGGCGCTCCGGCATCATCAACCATCTTAAGAATCTGTTCTGCCAGGTCGCTTTCGATGAAATGAGCCCTTGAAACATTTACCGAAACAGGAACAATTGAAAATCCCATGTCCAGCCATTTTTTCTGGTCCCGGGCCACATGCGTGATCATATAATGATCTATTTCCGTGATAAATCCGTTCTTTTCAAAAATAGGAATAAATCTTCCGGGTGAAATGAAACCATACTCGGGGGAATTCCATCTGATCAGGGCTTCGGCGCCTTTGAGTTCATTTGTTCTCGGATCATACTTAGGCTGATAATAAACCACGAATTCTTCTTTTTCCAATGCCAGGTACTGGTTCGTCTGAACTATATCCAGCCATTTCTGTTCTTCAACCAGCTGCTCGTTGAAATATGCTATTCCGGAATCATCCGATTCATCCAGAGTTGCGGCGGCAGCACAGGCATTATTGTATTCATGCTCGATATCAATGTCTTCGCGTCTCTTCAGTCTGCCGTTTTCATCAGTCATTGCCGGCAGTTTATCAATACCGATATGGAAAGCAAATTTTTGGTTATTGCCGATATTTTCCAGCTTCCGTATCATCTCATCAACCCGGCTGCCGAGATCGCTGTCACTTCCGTATCTAAGAAGCAGGGCAAAATGCGCAGCTCCGTTATGGGTGGACAGCTCATGCTTAGTAAGGCTTTCATGTATGATCTCATCGATACTGCGTATGACCATCTCACCATCCTCTACGGAATGGGCGATGCAGTAGTTTCTGTATTTTACAAAACAGCACTCAAGAATTGCATAATTATATCTGGAATTGCGTTTCTTTTTCAGAAGCTGTTCTCCTCTGAACCGGAACCATGTCTGGTTATGGCTCATGGTGATTCTGTCAACAAAGATAAGAGTATTTACCTGCTTCCTGTGAATTATTCCGCGTATCATATTTATAATGATAATGATAAAGCATATAAGGACCAGAAGACAGAAGCCGCCGACTATGGCAATTACAATATATATATCTTTATGATCCACGATAATTACCGATTTTGCTATCAGCTTCTCCGAGCCGTCTTTTACATCACTGGATATCCATATGGGCAGCTCCAGATCATCGGAAATACGATTGATTCCGGTATTACCGGATTCTTTTACTTTGTCGTCATATAAAAATCTGATTGAAAAATCCATCTCATTATCTTCTGACAGATATAATACTTTATTGTTAATATCCGGGTAGACAATGATTTTTTTATCTTCATCCAGGTTTAGTACACCGCTTTCGGGAGCTCTTGTATCTTCTCCTTCAATATGTATGATATTTCCATCGGAATCCTCAATGATATATTCTATGCCTTCTTCATTAAGATATGCATATCCCTCTTCCGGGCTTGAAGCGTGTTCATAGGTCTTACCCATGGCGGAAATCATTTCATATTCCGCCCCTACTCTGGAATTCAGTGCATAGATAAAGAAACCGATCATCAGGGAAAAGAAAATGACAATGGAGAGAGAACCTATTATAAAAAACATAAGGAAGCTGATCCACCACCTGTTTTTCCTGACCTTGTTGAGCAGTCTTTCATTTTTCATTTTATTTTTTTGAGCTTTTTTCTTTCTTTTTTCAGCTGATGCAGCCTGCTTTTCATCTGGTATTTGATTCATTTTAAATCTCCATCTCGGATTTCATGTCTGATTTCATTGTATACATCTTTTGGTCGGCATGTTTAATCTTTTCTTCAATATCATCCTTTGAAGGATCGTATTCCGAGCAGCCGTAGGCAACGCTCATAGGAATCATATCCTCATGTTCTTTGTTAAAAAGTGCAATTCTTTTCTGAAGACCGGTCATGCTTTCGGCAAAGTCCGCATTCCCGGATGAAATGTCCATCATTATAAAGAATTCATCGCCACCGATACGGAAGCACTTGCCGGACCGGCCAAAGGATTCCGTGATGAATTCAGACATACTCTTGATATAGAGATCTCCGTTATTATGACCGAATCTGTCATTTACTGTTTTAAGATAGTTCATATCCATCATAATCAGGGTATAACGATTATTTCCCGATTTGATTTTTTCAATCTCCTGATTAAAAGCCTGACGGTTAAGCATTCCGGTGAGCCCGTCCTGATATGCCATTTTTTCCATTATTTCGGCGTATTGGCCGCGGCGGCTCATCTCAGATATACTGATAAATTCATATACTCCGCAAAGGAGTATGAATAAAAAGAGCGTATGTTTAAAATAAGAAATAGATGTATAGGTATCCGGCCGCAATGCGTATCTGAAGATATCGGCAACTCCGGAAACAATTAACAGAGAAAGAGCAACTATAAGAATTATGGTAAGATTCTTTCTTATTTTTTTCTTCTTTATTCCATAAATAATGAAATATATGATCATAATTGCAATGATGCTCAGATTAATGTGGCTCAGCCATAGAAGTTGGTGATAATCCTTATATCCCACTGATGTTGATATAAATGAAAAAATAAGCTTTGCCAAAGTGAGTATGGAGGCAATCGGTATAAGGACAGATTTTCTGCTCCCTATAATAAAAGCGATAAAGATGAGTCCCGGCAGCGGAAGGAGATCCAGTGAAATATAATCCATAAAATGAACTGCCACGGGAGAGCCTGTAAGAATAGGAAGTATCTGGGTTTCTGACATGATCCAGATGGCTGTTACCATAGCAAATGTCCCCATGCTGACAATCTCAAAACGTTTGTCTCCGAAATATTTTCCTATGAAACCGATGGAGACAAGGACCAGTCCGAATACAAAAACAAGAAGACTGAAGACAAATTCATAAGAAGAATCCTGAAGTCTTGTAACCATGAACCGGCTAGCATCATCGAGAGATACATATTTCATATAGCCCGGAGTTCCATCGTAGATATTATCTATTTCTATATAGATATTTTCATTTTCTCCCAGAACCGGAAGCGATACAGAGTGGGGATATACACCATAAGCTTTACCGAAAAAGTCCGGAGACTTGGGATGAAAATCGTAAATGATTTCATCTCCCAGATAAACCGTAAAATAGATATTTTTACTGTAAAAACAAAGGGAATTGTTCTTGATTATGTCAGCATCTGTTCTTTTATGAATGGAGAAATGAGCATCTGAGCTGAGATTGTTAAAATCAACAATCGAGCCGGAGCTATATGTCCACATGTCGGAATAATCCTTGGCTTTCGTACTGTAGAAGGCAGCATCGGGATTCGAAAAGACGACAAAAAGTAAGGCAATAATAATCACCATTACGAAAATACTATATATTAATCTGCTGTAATAACGAAATCGATTTACTGATGAATACTCATTCATATACAGATGCCCCTGAAAAATAAGGATAATAATATAATTATAACACTTGTGATAAATTTATCAAAAAAAAGATTGGAAATAGTGTTATAATATCATGGGATTTGTATGAAATCCGGAGGGAGGAAGGTTAAATGATAGGAACAATTCGTAATTTCGGAAAAGAGGTAATGGAAAAAGTACAGCAGGAGCTTGACGAAAAGAATCGATCAGGTAAGGGAAGACCGATTCGTCGGACAAGAAAAAAGACAATCAATAAATATAAAAGAAACCGGGGGGAAGAAAAAAATGATTAGGAAAATATTCAGGAAAACTATCGGAATTATACTGGCGTCTGCCATGATGCTTTCTGTATCAGGATGCAGTATCAGTCCCGAGCAGTCTACTGAAGCTTCCGGCACAGCTGAAATAACAGAGGAATCTGAAACTGTTAACTATGCGGATGCCGAAAATCCGGAATTTGAGCAATATATTCAGGATACATTTGTAAAAAAGGTAACGGTAGATTCATCAGAATATAATCAGCAGATAAAGGATCCGGGACAATTCGGAATTGAGAGACCCGGCAAGGCATACTGGTTCATAGAGCCTGAGGGGAAAACCATAGAAGAAAAACTGGAGGCTGATAAAAAGGAAGTCGAAGAAGAATATAATAAGCTTATGCAGTTTGAAGGAGCAGAGCTTACGAAGGAAGAATATTTCACATTTATTACCGAAAAAAGCGCACTTGAAGTGAAGTTAAAGGGCTGTGAATATGTAAAATACCAGGAGCCTTTTTACCCGAACAGAGGAATTCAGTCCAATGTTGGAATATCTCTGGCGGAATTTATATTCAGGGAAAAGGCGGATGTGGATGCCTACATTGAACTGCTGAAGTCATTTCCCGAATATGTATCATTTTATGTGGAATTTGATAACTGGAGAGCCGGGCAGGGATATGCAATGCAGGATTCCATGGCAGATACTGTTATAGACCAGTGCAATACCTTCCTGGAAAATAAAGATAATCATTATCTTATACAGGAATTCGACAGAAAAATCGATGAAGCGGATTTCCTTTCTGCATCAGAGAAGGAAGAATATAAAAAGCAGGACAAAGAAAATATCAAATATGTGTTTGACGGAATAGAGATGATTAAAAAGTGCGTAGCAGCAAATAAAGGAAAAGCATCTGTTAAGGGCGGACTTGCAAACTATTCCGACGGAAAAGCATATTTTAACGAATATATCATTCCTTATTTTGCAGGTTCAACTAAAACAGGAGATGAACTGATTGAGGAATTTGAAACCAGGATATCACAGATCAGAAATGAGGTTTCAATGATTGCTCAGAATAATCCTGAAGCATATCAGTATTTTCTTCAAAATGCGGGAACCATGTTTAGCGACTTTGATACCAATGAGGTTTCTGATGCCCTGGATATCATAATGGAAAAGAATATGGAGAACTATCCTGAACTTCCGGAAATCAAGTATCAGGCAAGTTATCTCTCCCCTGTTCTTTCGGATATTATGGTAGGTACATTGGCATATTATATGCATCCGGCATATGATGAGCCGGATAAAAATGTTATAAGAGTAAACAGGAACCATCCTGAGGATAAGTGGCTTACACTTGCTCATGAGGGGTGTCCGGGACATATGTTCCAATTCAATTATCTCATGTCAACAGATCAGAATATGCTCAGAAAGAGCGCATATTCGCTGGGATATCTTGAAGGCTGGGCAGTATACAGCAGCTATAACACATATGAGAACTTTGATTATCCGGATATAGAGAGCGATAAGATCGTGGGAAGATTAAGCTATCTTAATACGGAAATGAATTATCTCCTGCAGGAAAGAATGGATATCGGAATCAACTATGAAGGATGGGATGTCAAAGCATTGGAGAAGTGGATGAAAACAAATGGGCTTAATGCTGCGGCAGCAAATGAAACCTACGAAGCATTACTCGCCCAGGATCCCGGACTTTTACTGAGCTATTCAGAGGGATATTATGAGATGAAGGAAATGAGGGATTATGCCGAAAAGAAGCTTGGAGGCAAGTTTAACCTTGTGGATTATCATAAAGCTGTCCTTTCTGCAGGACCATGTATGTTTAAGGATCTTAAGCTCTGGGTTGATCAGTATATAAATGAGAATTAGGGGAGCAAAGAATGGAAGAAATTTATCAAAACACAGAATCGATTCTGCGTTATATAGTTGAATTTTCAACACTGCTGCTGGAATTTTTTGGTATATGTATACTTGTCTTTACGGCGGTTAAATGCTTTATTTTCTGGATAAAAAGGGATGAGTCCATCAGGCTTCATCTGGCACAGGGAATTGCACTTGCCCTTGAGTTTAAGCTCGGAGGTGAGGTGCTCAGAACAGTTGTGGTCAGAGAATGGGCTGAGCTTGGTATCCTTGGTGCTATTATACTTCTGAGAGCAACTCTTACATTCCTTATTCATTGGGAAATCAAGAATGAGAAGAAGGCACTGGAACCAAAGAGTGACATTGAAGAAAATAAAAAAAGTTAATAAAAAGGCAGCTGCGAAATTGAATTTCAAAATCGCAACTGCCTTTCTTATTTTCAGGTTATGATACTCGCTGATTCTTAAAGATTATCGTTTACATCTGAGATTTCTTCTTCTGCATTGCCTGTAGCGTCACTTTCATTTTTATTTTCAAGCTCTTCCTTGATTTTTGCAGCTGCTTCCGAGAACTTGTCTTTTACCACATTTGCTGTTTCGCCAACTTTATCCATTACTTTATTTGCCGTATCCAGATTGTTCTCGCCCTTAAATGAATAATCGCAACCACACATCATTGAAACAAATGCAGCTGATAATGTTACAGGTGCCGAAATGAGGCACAGAGCCGCTGCTGCACCAACCGGTACAGATGCTACTGTATCATCGCCCTTTTTGATATCAAGCTTATTCTTTGTTAAGAAATCAACGAACTTACCTGCAGGCTTCTTTGCTTCAATAAAAGCCTTTCTGCATTTTTCCTCGTAATTCGGGGCTGTGCGCTTCTCAGCCTTGGGATCGAATTTCCCCAGCTTCTCCAGATATGATACTGCATCAACTATGTTGCCCTCACATGCTCTTATCGCATTTTTTGCATCTTCATAAGATACTCCTGTTGCTCTTACCAGTTCTTCAACCTTTTCGAATTCTTCCATAATAATTGTCCTCCCTTTTTTGATTATTTACTGTTTATGTGTTTTGTCTAAGCTTTATTTGCTTTCGATGGGTATAATTTATCATCGGAAAGTTAAATGGTCTTTTAAGAAAGATTAAAAATAGATTAGAAAAATATACAATTTAACCTTAGTTAGCTGTATAATTAACTGGAAATGAAAAATTCGAATGATATATGAGATGGAAGGTGTTTAATATGAAGAAAAAGCTGATGGGGGTGGCTGTTCTTGTATTTATGATGGCGATGCTGCTTACGGCCTGCGGATCCGGGGATAGAGAAGTGCCCGCGGAGCCGGATAGCGTAGATACCGGGCAGGAAACAGAGGATATACATGGATTAAATGATCCGGTTGAAAACAGTGGGACTGAATCCGGATCCGAAGATACCGAAATGACTGAATCCGGAGATACCGAAATAACTGAAACAAAAACCGAAGGAGATATATCATTAATGGCTGCAACACTTTATTATCAGGGACATGGAAGTGTCAGGATTACCACAGCAGAGGGGAAGGTTATATATGTAGATCCATTTGCGGGTGATGGATATGATAAAACCGCAGATCTGATACTTATAACCCACGGACACGCAGATCATACCCGGACAGACCTGATCCAAAGTCAAAGTCCGGATTGCCGGAGTATAACCTATAAGGAAGCACTTGAGGGCGGAGAGTATCATTCATTTGACCTCGGGTATGTGCAGATCGAAGCGGTTGAAGCATATAACAGTAATCATAAAGCGACGGAATGTGTCGGCTACGTGCTTACATTTGAAAATGGTATAAAACTCTATCTGTCCGGAGATACATCAACTACAGACCGGATGAGTGATATGGCAGATATGAATCTTGATTATGCATTCTTCTGCTGTGACGGTGTATATAATATGGACGTGGCAGAAGCATCGGATTGTGCAAAGACTGTAAATGCAAAGCACAGCATTCCATACCATATGCTCCCGTCTGATAAGGGCATTTTTGATAAGGATGTAGCAGATTCCTTTAATGCACCGGGAAAGATCATTCTTCGGCCGGGAGAAGAGCTGATTCTGGAATAAAAAAAGCATGTTGCTGAATTGATAAGAGTCTAAAATATATTAATCGAGAGGTGACGGAAATGAAGCATATTAAGTTTCAGCCTAAGGGCGTATGCTCTATGCAAATCGATTTTGACATCGATGAAGAAAGCAAGGTACATAATGTCAGCTTTATCGGAGGCTGCAACGGTAATCTTAAAGCTATAGGAAAACTGGTTGAGGGAAAAGATGCAGGTGAGATCGCATCCATTCTCCGCGGAAATCGTTGCGGAATGAGAACAACATCCTGCGCAGATCAATTTGCAATTGCATTAGAGCAAAATATATAATTTGGAGACTGGTGGAGCATGGAGAGTTCAATTGAGTATTATTGGAATGGATGGAAGGTTGTCAGAGAAATAGGAAAAGGATCTTACGGATCTGTTTATGAAGTTGAAAAAGAGGATTTCGGACAGGTAATTAAGTCTGCTATCAAGGTTATATCAATTCCGCAAAATAATAACGAAACACAGGTTCTTATAAGCGAGGGAAATACAAATGAAGGCATTGCCTTATATTATGAGGAATTCGTAAAAAGACTTATTAAAGAATTCACCATAATGGCAGAGTTAAGAGGAAACTCCAATATTGTCAGCTATGAGGATCATAAGATCATAAAAAGAGAGCATACCATCGGATATGATATTTTCATAAAGATGGAACTTCTGAATAATTATTATTCATTTTTTCAAAACAGAAATGTCAGCGTAGATGACATTTTAAAAATAGGAATTGACCTTTGTAACGCACTGGAAGTATGTGAAAAGAAAAAAATCATCCACAGAGATATTAAGCCGGATAATATTTTCTATAATGATATGGGAGTTTTTAAGCTGGGAGATTTCGGTGTTGCCAGAGAAATCGCCGAAATGAGCCAGTCCATGACAAGAATGGGAACATATAATTATATGGCTCCGGAGATATATTTTAATAAGAAATACGATCATACGGTGGATATATATTCCCTCGGTGTCGTACTTTATAAAAGCCTGAACGGTGGAAGGCTTCCGTTTATTAAGGCCGGAGATGTGATCACCTCCGAACTAAGAGAGGGAGCTTTTTCCAGAAGGCTGTCCGGGGAGGTATTTCCCGTACCGGAAGGGTGCGATGAAGAAGTTGCAAATGTTATAATAAAGGCATGTTCCTTTGCGCCTAAGGACAGATACCAGTCTGCGGCTGAGTTTAGAGCTGCTTTAGAGGAACTCAGAGGAAGAAGACTGGAATCAAGAGAAATTCCGGACAGTAATTATATATTGGAATTTGAACCTACGGAACGAAGTGAAGAGCTGGCAAATATGGTAATTGAAGGCGGTATGACCGTTCTTACGGGTTCCATGATGGGAACACATCATGTATTAAAAGATTCCCAGCCACTGCTTATCGGCAGGGATGTCAAGCTATGTGATTTTGTAATTCCCGATACTTATATGGGAGTCAGCAGAACTCACTGCATTATATATTTTAACAGAAATGAAAATGCATATTATATAAAAGACAGCTCAACCAACGGAACCTGGAGTTCACCGTCGGTTAAGCTGGAAAAAGGAAAATTCTGTAAGGTTGCACCGGGAACCGTAATACTTCTGGGCAACATTGATTGTTCAATTAAACTCGGATAAGACCATTAGGACATTTCCGAATCTGCCTCCTGTGAAGGGGGCAGTTTTTTTGCACAAAGCACCAGATAAATGATGAAGAGAACTGCGGCGAAGATTATTCCCGCCGGGTAAGCGATACTGCTGCCAAGACTTAAGCCTTCCTTTGCCATTAATATATAGGTAAGGCTCACAGCCGACATAAAAGCAGCCGGCAGAGCGGTAAGAAGGCTGTAATATTTTTTCTTTGCATTTTTTATCAGATAAGCTGTTGAAACCCAGAGACTTATCATGGCAAGAGTCTGGTTGCTCCAGGAAAAATATCTCCAAAGTACATTGAAATCCAGCTGAGTCAGGACTGCTCCGATACCCAGCAGAGGCAGGGTAATGATCAGTCTGTTCTTAATCTGTTTCTGATTCAGACCGGTGATCTCACTCAGTATAAGCCGGGCACTTCTGAATGCCGTATCTCCTGAAGTGATGGGACATACCACAACGCCCACAACAGCCAGTAATCCACCTATGGTTCCAAGCATTCCGGTTGAAATATCATATACCGTGCCGGACTGCCCCAGATCGGTAAGTGCCTTGTTAAGTAGAGTGGTCGTACCGTAAAATGCAACTCCTCCGGCGGCCCATACGAGGGCTATAACGGACTCGGCAATCATTGCTCCGTAGAATATTTTTCTGCCGTCTTTCTCGCTTGTCATACATTTGGAAATCATGGGTGACTGTGTTGCATGGAATCCGGATATCGCACCGCAGGCAACAGTAATAAACATATATGGCCATACAGGAAGACCCTCGGGATGGAGGTTTGTAAAATTTATTTCGGGGACATGATAACCGCCGAATATGATGCCTCCCATAATGCATACAGCCATGGTGATAAGTATGACACCAAATACCGGATACAGCTTTCCGATTATCTTGTCAATCGGAAGAAGTGTGGCAAGAATATAATAGATAAGTATTATAATTACCCAGAAATTTACACTCATAAATTTCGGAGTAAGTTTTGCCAGAAGAGCGGCCGGGCTGTTCACGAAAACTGTACCGGTCAGAAGCAGCAGCAGTACAGAAAAGATTCTCATTATCCATTTCGCTGCAGAACCCAGATATATTCCCGAGAGCTCCGCTATGGATTTTCCGTCATGGCGCTCGGAAATCATTCCCACCATAAAGTCATGAACCGCACCGCCGAGCACTGCACCGAAGATGATCCACAGGAAAACTATGGGACCGAAGCAGGCACCCATAAGGGCACCGAATATCGGACCGGTTCCGGCTATATTCAGTAATTGAACAAGAAATGCTTTCCAGGTCTTCATCGGAACGAAGTCTACTCCGTCGTGAAGTCTTTCGGCAGGCGTCTGTCTGTCATCCGGAGAAAAGATGCGATTGGTAAAACGTCCGTATGTATTATATCCGATAATCAGTACAACAAAAGATAATACAAGAGAGATCATAGATTAATCCTCCTATCTCAATTAGTTTTTACAGGTAAAATGATAGCATTAAAATCCCTTTATTTCTATAGGAATTATTATTGGATTTTTTACTGAATGATTGCTACAAACGAGATAAGATGTTATTATGTTGACGTATGTACAAATAATTCAAAGATGAGGATTTTCATGATAACTGAGATACTAAGCAAGATTGATGATGTAATGTATTATCCCATATTGATGATCATTATGGGAATCGCCGGTATTTATTTTACGATTCGCACGAAGGCTGTCCAGATAAGGCTTTTTCCGGAATCCATACGGCTTCTGATGGAGCCTCCGGAAGATAAAAAGAATGTATCTTCCCTTCAGGCTATGCTTGTATCTACCGCATCCCGAGTAGGAACCGGAAATATAGTCGGAGTATCTACAGCTATCTGTCTCGGCGGTCCGGGTGCGTGCTTCTGGATGTGGGTGATGTGTATAATAGGAGCATCCTCTGCATTTATAGAAAGTACCCTGGCACAGATTTATAAAAGGAAGAATCCGGATGGGGAATGTTACGGCGGACCCGCATATTATATTGAAAAAGCGCTTCGGGCTCCGATCATTGCGAGCATTTTCTGTGTATTTCTTATAGCGACCTATGCGGTAGGATTCAATCTGCTGTGCTCCTACAATCTGCAATCGACTTTTGCGACATATTCATTCTATAATCCGAAGGTTACTCCGATTATAATAGGCAGCATACTTGCAGTTCTTACAGGATATTGTCTTCTGGGAGGCGGTAAGAGAATAGTAAAACTCACCAGCCTTATAGTTCCTGTAATGGGTATTTCATATGTTATCATATCACTGATCGTAATCATATATAATATAAAGAGTGTACCGTCCATGTTTATGCTTATTTTCAAGGATGCCTTCAATTTTAAGGCCATCTTCGGCGGAATCTCAGGATCCTGTATGGTTTACGGTATAAAGAGAGGTCTGTACTCAAATGAAGCAGGTGTTGGTTCTGCACCGAATGCATCTGCTACGGCAAAGGTATCTCATCCTGCAAAGCAGGGTCTGGTACAGACACTTTCGGTATATATTGATACTCTTCTTCTCTGTACCGCAACCGCTCTTATGTGTCTTGCCAGCGGTGTTGAGAGAAGTGAAGCGGTTAATGGTGCTCCGTATGTGCAGAATGCAATTTCAACAGTATTCGGAAAGGTCGGTCCCACATTTATTACGGTGGCAATGATACTGTTTGCATTCACGACACTTCTGGGTAATCTCTATTATGTGGATAATGCACTTATCTTTCTGAATAAGAAGAGACATCCTTCACAGCTGTTTATGAGATGTTTTCATTTAGCCTGCGCGGGGGTAGTACTGCTTGGTGCCGTGATACCGATGAATGCAGCATGGGCTGCGGCCGATATCACAATGGGAGGAATGACGATCATCAATCTTCCGGTGTGTATGATACTCGGCAAGGTTGCCATTAATTCACTTAAAGATTATGAAAAACAAAGAAAAGAAGGTAAGAATCCTACGTTTAAAGCAAGGGATATCGGACTTGATGAAAATGAACTTGATTTCTGGAAATAGGAGGAAGACACAATGGGATTAAATGAATATGAGAGAAATCATAACAGGATTCTCAGAAAACTTGGCGCAGAATGCACTGTCCTGCTTAAGAAAGACGGCAACTTTCCGATTGCAGGATCTTCAGATATAGCTCTTTACGGAAACGGAGCAAGAAATACCATCAAAGGCGGAACAGGTTCCGGAGAGGTAAACTCAAGATTCTTTGTATCGGTTGAAAAAGGTCTTGAGAGAGCGGGCTTCCGCATTCTTACAAATGACTGGCTGGATAAGTATGACGAGATATACAGCAAGGCAAAGGAAAAATTCTATGCCGACCTGAGAAAAGAAGCCAGAGAGATGCATACCCAGGCAATGTGGATAGGAATGGGCAGAATCATGGCTGAGCCGGAATATGATATCCCCATAGAAGCTGATTGTAAAACCGCTATCTATGTACTTTCCAGAATATCAGGCGAAGGCAGCGACAGAGAAGCTGTGAAGGGCGATATTATGCTTACCGAAACCGAGCTGAGAGATATTGCCATTTGTAATGATAAATATGAGAATTTTATGCTGGTTCTGAATACAGGCGGAGTGGTAGACATCTCCGAAATCAGATTTGTAAAGAATATTCTGGTTCTGTCTCAGCTGGGAGTAAAAACAGGAGATACCCTTGCGGATATAATCCTTGGAAGAAGCAATCCATCGGGAAAACTTACCACGACATGGACAAGCTGGAATTCTTATCCGGAAATAGGAGATTTCGGTGACAGAGATGATACAAAATATAAAGAAGGCATTTATGTAGGATACAGATATTTTGACAGTATAGGCGAGATGCAGTCTTATCCCTTTGGGTTTGGTCTGTCCTATACCAGTTTTGAATTGAAGGATCCTGTAATATCCCTGGAGGCGGATGTTGTCCAGGTATCGGTTGATGTCCATAATACGGGAGCATATACAGGCAAGGAAGCGGTTCAACTCTATGTATCAATCCCGGAAGGCAAGCTGGATGAACCATATCAGGTATTGGCCGGCTTTACGAAGACCAGAGAGATTTTCCCGGGAGAGCATGATAAGGCAGAGGTTATCTTCTCAATAAAGGATATAGCACCTTTCAGCGAGGCAGACAGCGCTTATATCCTGGAGCCCGGTGATTATATTCTCAGACTGGGTACCGACAGCCAGAATGCAAAGGTGATAGGATGTGTCAGAATAGGAGAAGAGATAATCGTAAGGAAGGTTAATTCTGTAGTGGATAAGCCTGACTTTACGGACTGGAAGCCTGAAGAAAAGATCGATGCTATAGGAAGCATGAGTGAGTCGAAGGATTACAAGGTTCTGGAACTTGACCCCTCTATAATTCAGACAGAAGAAATTGATTATGAAAGAAGCTATGATATAGATGAAAAACTTGAAGAGCTTTCAGAAGCAGATCTTATAAAGATTACACTGGGAGCATTTGATCCGAAAAGCAGTATAGCAAGTATAGTCGGAAATGCAGGATTTACGGTAGCGGGTGCTGCAGGTCAGACGGTTCTGGGCTATGAGGATAAGGGAATACCATCTATCGTTATGGCAGACGGACCTGCAGGACTGAGACTCAGCAAGCATTATACAGTTGACGAAAAAGGCGTTCATATAGTCGGTGAATCTGCATTGCCGGATTCAATAAAAGAGCTTATGCCCAAAGCTGTTACAAAGATTATGAGTGTTACTGCTTACAGACCGAAGAAGGGTGCAGAGATACATCATCAGTATGCAACGGCAATTCCTATCGGTACAGCTATAGCACAGAGCTTCAATGTTGAATTGGCTGAGAGATGCGGTGATATAGTCGGAGAAGAGATGGAAATGTTCGGCGTTCATTTGTGGCTTGCGCCGGCACTTAATATTCACAGAAATATAAAATGCGGAAGAAACTTTGAGTATTTCTCAGAGGATCCTCTGGTAAGCGGTCTCATGGCTGCGGCCATTACAAATGGCGTTCAGAAGCATAAGGGCTGCGGAACGACAATCAAGCATTTTTGCGCAAATAACCAGGAGTTTAACAGAACACAGAACAACAGTGTAATGAGCGAAAGAGCACTTAGGGAGATATATCTGAGAGGCTTTGAAATCTGCATCAGAGAATCCCAGCCAAAAGCAGTAATGACTTCATATAATCTGCTAAATGGTGTGCATACATCACATTCCAGAAAGCTGACAGAAGATGTCCTCAGATCAGAGTTCGGTCTCAGGGGTATAGTTATGACAGACTGGGTTATCAACGGATACGGTTCTCTTCATAACTGCAAATATCCCGTTGCAAATGCTCCATCCGTCATTATGGCGGGCGCTGATGTATTTATGCCGGGATCAAAGGGAGATTTTGATGATATGACAAAGGCTCTGAAGAAAGGGGAACTTACCAGAAACCAGCTTCTGATAAGTGCCACCAGACTTGTGGCTATGGCTGTTGAGCTGACAGAAGATAATCCGGGAACCCGTCATCAGTTATGAGGTAATAGTTTTGAAGATAATAGATATACTTAATAAAAGAAATATGTCACTGTCATTTGAAGTTTTCCCTCCGAAAAAGGAGAGTTCATTTGAAAGTGTGGAAGCAACAACAGAAGAGATAGCTGCATGTCATCCTGCATTTATGAGCGTGACCTATGGGGCAGGTGGCGGAACCAGCAGATATACTATGGAAATAGCCAAGAATATAATGGAAAAATACCAGGTTCCTACACTGGCACATCTTACCTGCGTCTCCTCAAGCAGAGAAAAGGTTCATGAGAAAATAGAAGAGATGAAGAAGATGGGAATTCAGAATGTTATGGCCCTCCGAGGGGACCTTACTCCTGAGCTGGAGAAGAGCGATCCCTCCACCTGGGATTATAAGCATGCAACAGAACTTGTGCGTGAACTTAAAGAATCAGGAGATTTTTGTGTGGGAGCCGCATGTTATCCGGAGGTTCATCCGGACAGCATTAACCAGAAGGATGACCTGACGCATATCAAAGAGAAGGTTGATGCCGGTGCGGAATTTCTGACAACCCAGATGGTATTTGACAATAATCTGTTCTTCAACTTTATGTATAAGATCAGAGAAATAGGTGTTACGGTTCCAATCATTCCGGGGATCATGCCTATCACAAATTCAAATCAGGTTGAAAGGGCGATTAAATTATCGGGCTCATTTATGCCTCAGAGATTTAAGAGTCTTGTAGATTATTTCGGAAATGATCCGGATGCCATGAAGCAGGCGGGTATCGCATATGCTACAGATCAGATTATAGATCTTTTTGCCAACGGAATCACAAATGTCCATGTATATTCCATGAATAAGCCGGATGTGGCAAAAACCATAATGGAAAATCTGTCGAATATACTCGGAAAGGATTTTAACAGATGATTTTAACGTAAAAAAGGCCGTCGCATCAGCGGCGGCCTTTAAAATTATTACTGTCTCTTCAGAATTGCTGTCTCACCATCAAAATCCATTGTGATAGTACCTTCACTTGCATTGTACTTGCAATCAAGCGGGTCGTTCTCAAAAGTGATTGTGATAACGTCACCCTTTAACTTAGCTGTACCTTCGTAATTCTCGCCCATGATTTTTCCTGTAGCTTTGCTTCCGTTGATTTCAATCTCAAACTGGAACATAGATGAAACATCCATGCCGTACTGCTCAGAAAGCTCTGAAATGGTATATTCCTTACCATCCATAACCATTTTGTCAAGTACATACTTACCGTTAGCATTTGCGCCACATCCTGCAAGCATAAAAAGCATCATTGTTGCGAGTAATATTCCAAGTACAGACTTTGATGTGTGAATTGAGTTTCTACGTGTCCTTTCCATCATATAAATACCTACCTTATATTATTTTGGGATGATTTATATTTCTTGGGAATCATCCGGGAACATTGTACACTATAACATTATAAGTTGCAAAGAATATCGTTGTAATAATCAAAAAATCATTCAATCAGACGAAGCCTCTCATAGATTTTCGAATAATGTGACAGGACATCAATATCATATATCTCATTCAGAATATCTTTTGTGAGTACTTTTCCGGTAACGCCGGTTTTAATCAGTTTACCGTCTTTCATAAGAATCATATTATCCGAAACCGATGCTGCGGTTCCGATGTCATGAAATACTGAAATGACTGTATTACGGTAAGTGCTTTCCGGAGTTTCGGTATGTCCTTCGGACCAGGTTTTAAGGTATGACATCAGCTCTACATGATATTTGATATCCAGATGATTGGTAGGCTCATCCAGAAGAATAACCGGAGTCTCCTGGGCAATCACTCTTGCCAGCATGACTCTTTGGAGCTGTCCTCCGGAAAGAGAAGAGAGCTGCCGGTTCATGGCATCTGACATTCCTACTGCATCAAGTGCATTTTGTACTGTCTCTTTATCGTGGGCGGAACTTCTGCCCAGCATTTCACCCAGAGAATAACCGGAGTGGGAATATCTGCCCAGCATCACAGTTTCATATACCGAATAGGAAAAATAAACCGGGGAAAACTGTGACATCATGGAAATGTAACGTGCAAGATTCCGCTTTGAGAGTGTTGAAAGTGCGGTGCCTCCATTGATGCCGAGCGTGATCTCGCCACTATAGGGAAGTACCCCTGAGAGAACCCGAAGAAGGGTGGTTTTTCCGGATCCGTTGGGACCAAGGATTCCCCAGATTCCGCCACTGCCGATCGATACGGAAATATCACTAAGTATGAAGTTATTCTTTTCGTATCCCGCAGATACATTTTTCAGGTCTATATTCATATGTATTTCCTTATGCCCCAAGATATGGTTTATGTTTCGATTTTTTGAAAAACAGCAGTATAAAGAATGGTGCTCCCAGCATAGCGGTTACAGCTCCCACAGGGATTTCCCGGGGAGAGAGGACAGTCCTTGAGATAAGATCCATAATGGACATGAAGGCTCCGCCGTATAAGAAACTGAGAGGGATAACTACTTTGTGGCGGGCTCCGAAGATGCGTCTTACCGCATGGGGAGCCACCAGATCTATAAACCCGATGGTTCCGGTAAATGCCACCGACACTCCGGTCAGGAGTGTTGTAAGCAGTATCAGGATTATCTTTTTCTGTCTTGTATCTACACCCATGGACATAGCCTGGTCATCACCAAAGGTCATTATATCCAGCTCTCTGGAGAAGAGCATAATGATAAATGTAACTATGATGCTGAGTGGGATTATTATCAGAACATGGGTCCAGTTTCTTGCAGAGAAGGACCCCATCATCCAGAAATAAATCTGCTGTGAATGTTCGGGGAAAAGTGCGGCGATAAGCGTCAGCAAAGCACTTACAAAAAGTGAAATTACCATTCCGATAAGTATTATGGTATAGCTGTGAATGTTCCTGTCAATCCTGCCGGAAAAAAGAATTACCAGAAATACAGTAATGAGAGCAAATGCGAATCCTGCAGCAGGAAGAAGAATGCTTCTGAGTGTAAAAGACTGAATGCCGGAAATGATAATGAGGGCAGCTCCGATGGAAGAGCCGGAAGATACGCCCATGGTATAGGATGATGCAAGAGGGTTCTGGAGCAGTGATTGCATGACGGCACCGCTGACAGCCAGAGAACCGCCTACAAAAAATGCGACCAGGGCTCTTGGCACCCGGATGCTCCAGAAAATGGACACAGTCATGGGTTCAATCTCTGAAGGAAGTGTTATGCCAAACAGTTTGTGCATGGTTATATAAAGCGCATCAGGGAGTGACACCCGGACACTCCCTATGTTGATGCACAAAATCAGTACTATTATGCAGATTATTAAAGATAAAATTATTCGTTTCATAATAATACCTGTAAAGTGAGTTTAAATCTGTTATTTACATCTACCGGAAATCTGCAAACTTATCGGGATAGACCTGTTCAGCCATTTCTATCATTGCGTCAACTGTATGATTGTTTGGCTGATTACTTGAGTCTGCATCTATATAATAGACTTCATCGTTCTTAATTGCATTAACATTTTCCCAGCCGGTACTGTTCTTAATAGTATTTACCACGTCTTCGACATAGTTAATATTTGTAACTATTACGTCAGGATTCATGGCAATGGCTTCTTCTTCCGAGATAGATATCCAGCCTTCCTGATCTCCGGTTACATTTACCGCACCGATGTCGGTTATCATCTCATCAAGATATGTACCTTTGCCGAAGGTGTAAATGGAAGGATATTCAGCACTTGGAAGAGAAATCATAAAGAGTATGGTTTTCTTCTCGGTTATAGATGAACCGATTTCCTTAACCTGATCTATCTTATCCTTAAATTCGTTTATAAGCTCTGCGGCCTTTTCGCTGCAGCCTGTGGCGGCGCCGATAAAGCTAAGATCGTCGGCGATTTCATCAAATGAAGTTGAGGAAGGGATGTCAGCTACACATATTCCGGCATCTCTTGCAGGCTGAAATACGTCCTCTCCGCCGAAACTGCTCATTCCGGATGTGAAAATAATGTCCGGTTTAAGTGCTACCAGAGCTTCATTGTCCGGTGCCATCATATCAAATTGCTGAACTCCTGTGGGGAGAACCTCTATATATGCATAGGAATTGGTATCAATAGCAACAATTTTATCTGCAAGACCGAGATCGATGAGGAAGCGCGTTGTTGATGGCGCCATGGATATAATCCTATCTACGTTCTCAGGAATACTGATACTGTTGCCGGACCTGTCTGTAGTCGGCTTTGAAGAGTCATCTGCGGCATCCTGTGAAGAGGCTTCGGTTTCGGGTTCTGCAGCTATCTCAGTATCACTTTCAGTTACATCTGCTGTTTCTGTAGTGGCTGCCGCTGCTTCCTCCGTTGCAGTTTCTGTTGAAACAGGTTCATTTGATTTTCCGCAGCCGGTCATTAAGGAAAAGGCCATTACAACAGAAAGTGTCAGGGTCAACATTTTTTTTCTCATAGTAAGTATACTCCTTTAGTGTAATAAATGAATGTAAGCTAATTAGACATAATTAACACGGTAATAAAAATAGCATAAAATACAGGGATTGGCAAATATGATCGATTATCATGTGCCGTGTGCCGGATCAGAAACTGAGTTTGCATTAAATATGAATAATCTTTATAATTATCTAAGATAATTAAATACAGTGTAGCAATGGTTTTAGTGCATTTGTAAGAGGAAAGTGAATGAAATATAGAAATACAGGAAAAAAATTAATAATTGAGCCGGAAGGAGAGATAAACAGCAGTAACAGTGAGAGCTTTGAAAAAGAGTTAAGAAGTATTATATCTGAAAATGATGTAAGGAATCTGACACTTGATGCAGGCGGGCTTAAGGATATTTCCGATGAAGGACTGAAGGCGCTGGAAAATGTACTTGCAAACTATAGTGGAAGTGTAACTATTGAAGAACTGTCGCCGCAATTATATAAGGCTTTAAAAAATGAAGGCTTTAATAAAAAGTATGAAATCAGAAAAAAGATGCGTGAGATTTCAATCGAAGGCTGTGAGATAATCGGAGAAGGCGGTAATGGTATAGTTTACAGGCTGGATCCCGAAACTATAGTAAAGGTCTATTTCGGTAAAAAGAATCCTCTTGATAAGATCAAGCAGAATCAGAAGGTTACAAGAGATGTTTTTGTAAGTGGAATTCCCACAACCATTGCTTTTGATGTGGTCAGAGTCGGAGATAAATACGGTGTGGTTTACGAGATGATCGATGCCAGATCCTTTGCTGAGGTAATGAGGGAAGAGCCTGACAAAGTAGAATACTATGCTGAAATGATCGGAGAACTGGCAAAAAAACTGCATAGCACCGAGTTTAAAGAAGGAACACTTCAAAGGTCTGTTGATAAATTATATGACGATATTGATGCATTAAAGGAGTGCGGATATTTAAATCAGAATGAATATGCAAGGCTGAGAAAACTGGCAGATGATATACCGGACAGGAATACATTTATTCATCAGGATTTTCATCCGGGAAATATAATGCTTCAAAAAGGGGAACCGATCCTGATAGATGTTGAGGATGCAGGACTGGGACATCCCATACTGGATCTTGCTTCAATGTACCTGGTTTATGTCCTGGCAGCAAGTTCAGGATGGACAAAAAAGCATCTTGGCCTTGATGCAAAGGAGTTTGAAAAAATATGGGATACTGTGATCAGAACATATTTTGACACAGATGATGAAAAAAAGATAGAAGAGATAAACCGGATAATCGATGGTTACGCAAGGATAAAGTATATACGCGGAGTAGCAAGACAGGATAAGGTTCCGAGATTTATAAGGTCTGCAATTATTTCGTCCTCGAAAAAGAAAATATTTAAGTCTATCGATAAGCTTCATCCGATTCCATAAGATCCCATAAGAGGTATTTGGAAGTTGTTAGTATTTATATGGGAAGGTCAGTATGGAAATATTATATAAAGAGGAAATGGAAAAATATGCAATTGGTATTTCAAGTATCTCAAATGCAAGAGAACTTGGGGGGATTGCAATAGGTGATAAGAAGATAAAAAAGGGGAAGCTGCTTCGGAGCGGAGAGCTGAATAAAGTTTCAGGTGAAGATTTAGATATACTGGAAAAAAAGTTTAAAATAAAGATGATTATAGATTTTCGTATGTCCGGTGAGAGGATGATGAAGCCTGATCCCGAAATATCCGGTGTCGAGAATATATTTCTTCCGGTTATGGAGCTGCAGGATTATCCGGGTTATGATAAGAAAATGGCTGCCAAATTATCCGGCATCAAGGACAGGTATGAACTCCTGAAATTATCATATGAGATGGGGGCACTGGATGATAATCTGTATGTAGAGTTTTTATTTAATGAAAAAGGGAAGAAGGCATATAGATCATTTTTCGAAAAGGTACTCAGCCTTCCTGAGGAAGGTTCCGTATTATGGCACTGTGCTGACGGGAAGGACCGCGCAGGGCTTGCATCAATGCTTATTCTTACTGCACTTGGAGCTGACAGAGAGACCATTATGAAGGACTATCTCCTTACGAATGCATTTAATGAAAAAAAGATTAAAGCAGCGGAAGAAAAACCGGAAATAAGTCAGATTACCGGGAAAATGAAAGAAATCCTTATG
Source organism: uncultured Clostridia bacterium (assembly GCA_946610715.1). Lineage (GTDB taxonomy): Bacteria > Bacillota > Clostridia > Lachnospirales > Lachnospiraceae > Eubacterium_Q. Next base: position 35,918 of record CAMOCO010000002.1, read on the forward strand.
TTTGGTACCGGGGCGGTATATGATTATTATTTGGATAATGCTTTAAAAGCCATGGATGAGCAGTGCGGATCAGCACCTGGATATATCAATAATGAGTTAGGCATAGGTAATGATGCAATAGAAGAAATGAAGGTAAAGTTTCTGGTATGAATGTTAATATAAAAGAAGTTGAAAGGTACCTGGGATACAGAGGAATGCCTGTAACTGATGACAGGATGCGAAAAAATATTGAAGAATGCATCCTTGAAATGGGGAGCAGGGTAACTCCGAGAGAGGTTCATAAGGTATTTGATATAAACCGGAAAAGTGATAAGGAAAAAGACGGGAAGGCTGTGCAATGCTGTGAATTTGCGGGAATAGAAGTTGCAGGCGGAAATCTTGTCAGGAATCTTAAAGGCTGCAGTGAAATAGTTTTGATGGCAGTGACCATCGGGCCGGAGCCGGACAGACTTGTAAGAAGAGCTGAGCTTAGAGATATGCTGAAGGCTTATATATTTCAGGCTGTGGGAGCGGCAATGGTTGAGAGCTGGTGCGATGACGTAAATGGTATCATACGGGAAGAAGCAGAAAAGAGGGGATTGTTCACAAGACCCAGATTTTCACCGGGATATGGGGACTTCCCTCTTACGGTTCAAAGAGATTTTGAGAGAGTCCTGGATATGCCGAAGACTATCGGAGTATCACTTTCCGACAGTCTTCTTATGACACCGACAAAATCCATTACGGCGGTAATCGGTTTATCAAAATATAAGACAGACTGTCATATGTCAGGCTGTGAAGAATGCAATATGTGGGAAACATGTGAATTTTCCCGTAAATAGCCGGGCAGGAAAATATAAATAGAGTGGGATAAAGACATGAGAAAAGATTTAAAAGAGAGACTGGGAAAAGAGTGGCTGTTCTGTGACGGCGGAACGGGGAGCTTCCTTCAGGATCATGGTCTGAAGGGAGGCGAGCTTCCGGAACTTTGGAACATAGAACATCCGGAGATCATAACAGAGCTTTATGAAGGATATCTTCGGGCGGGAGCGGACATTTTCAATACAAATACATTCGGACTTAACAGTCTGAAGTTTCCGGGGAGAGTTGATGAGCTGATGAGGGCGGCCGTATCTCTGGCAGATCAGGCAAGAAAAAACACCGGACGGGAAGATGCCTATATTGCAATAGATGTGGGTCCTACGGGAAAACTGCTCGAACCCATGGGAGATCTCAGCTTTGACAGAGCGGTGGAAATTTTCAGCGAAATCATTAAGGCAGGAGCCGCTGCAGGAGGAGATCTGGTATTAATAGAAACCATGAGTGACAGCTACGAAGCTAAGGCGGCTGTACTTGCGGCCAAGGAAAACTGCGACCTTCCTGTGATTGTAACAACTATCTATGATGAAAAGGGAAAGCTTCTGACAGGTGGAAATGTTGATTCCACGGTTGCCATGCTGGAAGGACTGGGTGTTGATGCACTTGGTATAAATTGCGGTCTCGGTCCGGATCTCATGATTCCCATGGTAGAAAGACTAACCCGGGTTGCTTCTGTGCCTATTGTGGTAAATCCAAATGCCGGTCTTCCCAGAACAGAAAACGGAAGGACGGTATATGATGTAGGTCCGGAGGAATTTGCCGAGGTTATGGGCAGAATTGCGGATATGGGGGTACAGGTGCTGGGCGGCTGCTGCGGAACCACACCGGCTCATATCGCAAAAACCATCGAGACAGTGAGACCCAGACAGTTTAAACCGAATACATTTAAGGAGATAACTGTTGTATCATCCTTCTGTAAAGCGGTTGTCTGCGAGAATAAGCCTATAATAATAGGTGAGAGAATAAATCCCACAGGTAAAAAGAGATTTAAACAGGCTCTTAGGGATAATGATATGGATTATATCCTGTCCCAGGGTCTTGAACAGGAAGATGCGGGAGCGGACATTCTGGATGTAAATGTAGGTCTTCCTGAGATAGATGAGCCTGAGATGATGCGTTCCGTAGTTACTAAGCTTCAGGGAGTTACAGGCCTTCCGCTTCAGCTTGATACTACAGATGTTACGGCACTTGAACAGGGGCTGAGGTATTATAATGGAAAGGCTATGATTAATTCCGTAAACGGAAAAGAGGAGGTCATCCGTCAGGTAATGCCGCTGGTTAAAAAATACGGCGGCGTTCTGGTAGGACTGGCTCTTGATGAAGACGGAATTCCGGAAACAGCCGAAGGAAGAATACGAGTTGCCGAGAAAATATATAAGGCTGCGGATGAATATGGTATTCCGCGAAAAGATATAGTTATAGACGGACTGTGCATGACGGTATCATCCGATTCATCATCGGCGTTAACAACACTTGAAACCTTGAGAAGGATAAGAGACGATTATCATGGACATACGATTCTCGGTGTGTCCAACATTTCCTTCGGTCTGCCTCAGAGACAGATAATAAATGCATATTTTCTCACTATGGCAATGCAGATGGGGCTTTCATTTGCTATAATGAATCCGAACAATGAACAGATGATGTCGGCGTATAGAGCATTTCTCGCACTTTCAAATCTGGACCCCCAATGTATGGGATATATTGAGGCATATGCAAATGCCACGGTTTCCGTTATCAGTACCACCGGAACGGGGCCTTCCGTGAAGGACGGAATTACTGCAGGCGGTAATGCTGCAGGTACGGGCGCCGGCATAAAGCCCGGTAATTCAGAAGGTGAAGTGGAAAGTGATTCCCGGCTCGGAAATGCAATCGAAAGAGGCATGACAGGTGTTGCGGAATCTGCCATGAAGGAAGCTGTTAAAACCAGAGATCCGCTGGAAGTTATAAATGAAGAGCTGATCCCGGCACTGGATAAGGTGGGTAAGGGATTTGAAAAGGGAACGGTATTTCTTCCGCAGCTTCTGATGAGTGCCGATGCCGCCAAGGCTGCATTTGAAGTGGTAAAGAGCCTGATGGCGGGAAAGCCCCGGGAGATGAAGGGCAAGGTGATCATTGCCACAGTCAAGGGCGATATACATGATATAGGAAAAAATATAGTAAAAGTAATGCTGGAAAATTACGGATATGATGTAATAGATCTGGGAAAGGATGTTCCTCCGGAAGTAATTGTAGAAAGAGCGATAAAGGACGATGTAAAGCTGGTGGGACTTAGTGCACTTATGACCACGACGGTTGTAAGTATGGAGGATACCATAAAACTGCTGCGGGAAAAGAAGCCGGACACCAAGGTTGTGGTTGGAGGAGCCGTTATGACCCAGGAGTATGCGGATGCAATCGGAGCTGACTGCTATGCAAAGGATGCCATGGAAACAGTCAGATACGCCGATAAGGTATTTACGGATGGAAGCATATAAGAATTGTCATATATGAGAGGAGAATAAGATGAGGCTGAGTGAATTGCTTGAT
>CAMOCO010000003.1 GCA_946610715.1 uncultured Clostridia bacterium
GAGACATGCTATCAGATATAGTATACCGACAACATATTTATTTTTAAGTGCATCATCTAAAAAATCCAAACTTCAAATCTCCCATCTGAAAAAAGTACCCGAGGATCCATTAACTATCCGAGGATAGAATCCGTAAGTGATGTAAGCCAGTCGGCGTTATAATCTTCTATTTCGCCTCTGTCGCAAAGTGCGGCAAAATCCGGATCTATCGGAATTGTCGCAACATTCGGGATTCCGTACTTTTCAGCAATTTCATATGCCCTGGACATACCGAATATATAATGCTTTTCCTTACAGTTCGGACATTCGAAATATGATAAGTTTTCAACCAGACCAAGAACAGGAATCTTCATGAGATCAGCCATTCTTACTGCTTTTTCCACTATCATTTCAACAAGCTCCTGAGGTGATGAGACAACTATTATCCCGTCAACCGGAAGCTGCTGGAATACGGTAAGTGCAACATCTCCCGTTCCCGGCGGCATATCAACAAACATTACATCAATATCTCCCCAGGTTACGTCGTTCCAGAACTGTCCAACAGCCCCTGCTATAACCGGACCTCTCCAGAGTACAGGCTGTGTTTCTTCATCAATAAGTACATTCATAGATATCATTTTAATACCTTTACGGGATTCTACCGGAAGGATACTGTCATGATTTCCTACTGCCTTTTTATGTATTCCAAAAGATTTTGGAATTGAAGGTCCTGTGATATCCGCATCCATAATGGCTGTTTTCATACCACGCCTCATTGCATTTACAGCAAGCATGGAGGTAACAAGAGTTTTTCCAACTCCTCCTTTGCCGCTGACCACACCGATAACCTTCTTTATTTCCGAATCTTTATTGTGAACCTTTTCCAATTTAATATTATCCAGAAATTCCTTTGAGTCTGCCATTTTAAGCCTCCCGTATTTTTCTTTAGATCGAATACATATTGCACCGTCCGATACATTTTAACATATAAACTTCATTTATAAAACTGCTTTATATATTTACCTTTTTCCTTTATAATTGAATAAATGTATATCGTCGTAAGTGAATGATGAACTTACGCATTTAAGATCACAGAAGGAGGCTCCGGATGGAAAAAAATGAAAAAGTAACCTATGTCATAGGACATAAAAACCCGGACACCGACGCAATTGCCGCATCAATAGCTTATGCAAATCTAAAAAACCTGACATCAAAACAGCGTTACGAAGCCATGAGATGTGGTAATATCAGCTCCGAAACCCAATATGTACTAGATCGTTTTAATGTCAAAGCTCCTCACTTTATCGGAGATGTCAGAACCCAGGTAAAGGATATGGAGATCAGAACTCTTCCCGGAATAAGCGGGGAAATGTCCCTTAAGGAAGCATGGATTACAATGAAGGAAAATAACGTTGTCACTCTGTGCATTACCGAAAGGAAGCAGCTTCTGGGACTCATAACCACTGGAGATATAGTTGAAACAAATATGGCTGTGTATGATTCGGACATGCTGTCCAGAACTCATACAAGTTTTGTAAATATAGTTCAGACAATAGACGGTACGATGGTATCCGGAGAACTTTCGGGAACCTTTGATAAAGGTAAGGTTCTTATCGGCGCAGGAAATGCCGCGCAGCTTGAAGAATTCATAAACGAAGGCGATATAGTCCTTCTGGGCAACAGATATGAAGCGCAGCTCTGCTCTATTGAAATGGGTGCCAGTGTCATCATAGTCTGCGGACGTTACGACCTGTCCCCCAGCATTATAAAATTTGCCGAGGAAAAGAACTGCCGGATAATAACCACACACCATGATACCTTTACCGTGGCAAGACTTATAAATATGAGCATGCCTGTAGGGGAATTCATGAAATGCAACAATCTTATAACCTTCCGTCTTGATGACTACATCGAAGATATAAAGCCGATTATGGCCGAAACCAGGCACAGGTATTTTCCTGTAACCGATTCAAAAGGAAATTATATCGGAATGGTATCACGCCGTAACTTCCTGGGTGCTTCCAAAAAACGTCTCATCCTTGTGGATCATAATGAGAAGAGCCAGGCCGTTCAGGGAATTGAAGCGGCTGAAATTGCGGAGATAATCGACCACCACAGAATCGGTACCATAAATACAGGCAAGCCGATATATTTCAGAAATCAGCCTGTCGGTTCTTCATGTACCATCATTTATACAATGTATCTTGAAGCCGGGATTGAAATACCCCCCCAGATTGCCGGAATAATGCTGTCCGCCATCATTTCCGATACTCTTATGTACAGATCCCCGACCTGTACCCAGATTGACAGAAATGCCGGAGCCGTACTTGCTGTCATTGCCAATGTAAATGAAGAAGAACTTGCAAGAGCCATGTTCAGTGCCGGAAGTAATCTAAGTAATAAAACACCGTCCGAGATCATTCATCAGGATTTCAAGAAATTCTCAGTCGGCGATACCACTATCGGAATCGGCCAGATAAGCTCCATGGATGTAAATGAGCTCCACAATATTAAGGAGCGGATAGTTCCCGAACTCGAGAATGCTTTAAATAATGATAAGCTGGATATGATATTTATCATGCTTACCAATATCATCAAAGAATCCTCGGAAATTATCTATGCCGGAGCAAATGCCGAGCGTATCCTTGAAGTAGGCTTCGGAGCGGCAGCAAGGCATGGACATGTAACACTTAACGGAGTTGTTTCAAGAAAAAAACAGATGCTGCCCGCGGTAACATCTGCTATTTCCGGAGAATGAAACTAGAACAGTTTATTCTCTTTTATAAATTCAGTTATATCTTCCGGGCTCATTTTGCTGAGTCCGGAATTTTGATATTCAGGCTTATCCGTAACTTCAGGTCCGAAATAATCCGGAGGAATAAAGTCTTCTGCTTCCTCCACGGAACCAAACTCCACCTCGATATATCTCAGCCCGTCAAAGTCACCATGAAATACATCCATTTCTGCCATAAGATTCCCTTCCTGAGGGATATAATATCTTGTCTTGGATAGAATTATTCCTTCACATTTTCCGGAAAGCTTATCAAATGCCTCCTTCGAAATATTAATCTCGAACTCTTCCCTTGCCAGAAGACCTCCACTCTTTACCGTAAGGAAATATTCATCATCCATGCGTCTGATTCTGATTACCGGATCTGTACTGATATACCCCTGTGATATCTCATGTCTTTCGCAGCCGGCATAACCGGGAGGAAGATATCCCGCCAGGAATTTTCTCTCTATCTCCATAACTCAAATCTCCTCATTTTTATCATAACTAAGTGTATATTTGATCAGTCTGAATGTTATAAATATTCCTACTACCGAAACCAGCATCTGAGGAAGGATGCTGCCGAGCGACGTATTTATACAGGAAATCAGTATACCTATAGTCTGCGCATAAAAGCTGATCTTAAACGCCTCATCCATATAAATATTCTTAATTGCAATCTTATAAGGAATAAGTAGAATTACCGTATATATAAATGCAAGGAAAAGATACTTAATTATCATTCCAAGCGCAGATATAATTGAAATTACAATAATTGAAATATAGAATCCGCCGGATGCTTCTGCAAACTGCTGATTTGACATACCTTCATTGAAAAATCCGGAATTGTCCATCTTATACAAGGTGGTTGAAAAATCATTTACAGCTGATTTTTCAACTAATGCAAAGTTGACATACTTGCTTCCGAAGGTAAGATACATACCATTTGACGGAAGTGTCGAAGGTTCTACTTCTTCCTGATCTGTATCAATATAGATATGATAACCGGAAATCATCATATCAAATTTTTTCTCGGCTTTAAGACTGCCGTTTTCATATTTAAATGCAGGAATTTTCTCAAGAAACAGATGTCTGAATCCACCAAATCCTGCTATATTGGCCGCTGATGGAATCAGATAAACTATAATAGACGCAAGAAGCCCAATAAAAATAACATACCGTCTGAAGCTTTTTTTCGATACACTCATGAGTTCCTTCAGACGACTGGGTATGGACAACGCAATTTTAAGCTCCTCAAGCAGCTTGTAATCTCTGCCGGGATCGCGTTTCGGCTCATAGCCTTCAAATTCCTCAATCGGATTTTTTTGTAACTCATTATAATAATCCATAATACCTCATAGCCTTTGTGATACCACCATCCAAAACATCACCGGTGACATACTCTGCAGCCCCGAGTGCTGCCTCACTTCCATCCTTCATACAGATGCTGTGCTTTACGAAATTCATCATTTCAAGGTCATTATTTCCATCTCCGAATACATAAGCATTATCAACTTCCATTCCGAAATAGTCAAGAAGAAACTTTATTCCCGTAGCCTTTGAATGTCCGAGAGGCTCCATTTCACAGAAATTTCCTTCTCTGTCTATATAATGGAAATACTTCCCGATATAATCTTTAAATTCCTGAAGCTTGCTGTCTTCCGTATACCAGGCACTGAATTTGTCAAAAATAAATTCATCAGAGAAGATGTCATTTACCAGCTTTCTTCCGCCGGAGCTGAAATAGTCTGACAGCACATCTCTCTCAGGACTTTCCATCTCACTGTCAATGGATGTATAATCCGCAAACTCAAAGAGTCCGTTAATACCAAATTCACGACATTTAAGAGCTATTTCCCTGCACACATCCTGTGGTGTGGTTTTATGATAAAGTATTTTATCATCATACCTGATATAGCTTCCGCAGCCGCATACATAACCGTCAAATCCTGCTTCTCTGATATATTCATCAACGTTACAATATACTCTTCCGGTGTTGATGAATGCAAGATTACCTTTATCTCTGGTTAAAGCTATAGCCTCTCTTGCATCCTCCGGAAATATATGGCACTCATCATTTGTAATAAGTGTTCCGTCAATATCAAAAAATATAATATTCATCAGACTGTCATCCTATAACTGCTTCATAAGATTTATCATTTCAATTGCACCCAGAGCGCAGTCATAGCCCTTATTTCCGGCTTTTGTACCTGCTCTTGTGACAGCCTGCTCGATAGTATCAGTGGTAAGAATTCCGAACATCACAGGAACTCCGGATGAGAGGCTGACTGCAGCAATCCCCTTGGAAACCTCAGCACATACATAGTCATAATGACTGGTCTCTCCTCTTATAACTGTACCAAGACAGATTACCGCATCATACTTTCCGGATTCTGCCATTTTCTTTGCAGCAAGCGGAATTTCAAATGCTCCCGGAACCCATGCGATTGTAATATCATCTTCATTTACATCATGTCTTACAAGACCGTCCAGTGCACCACTAACTAACTTTGATACAATAAATTCATTAAATCTGGAAGCTACGATTCCGATTTTAACGCCATCTGCCACTATCTTTCCTTCAATCTTATTCATTATCTTTTCCTCCTGTTATCACCGTTAATATACAGCACTATTTTCTTATATCTTTATACTTCTTTTAATATATGCCCCATCTTGATTTTCTTCGTCTCAAGGTAGAATCTGTCTACATCCTGAGGTTCTATCTCAATGGGAACTCTTTCAACTATTTCCAGATTATAGCCCTGAAGCCCGTAAACCTTGAGTGGGTTATTTGTAAGAAGCCTCATCTTCCTGACTCCCAAAGCTACAAGAATCTGTGTTCCGATGGTATAATCTCTTGCATCTGCCGGAAATCCAAGTTCCACATTTGCTTCAACGGTATCTCTTCCCTGATCCTGAAGTGCATAAGCTCTTATCTTATTTATAAGTCCTATGCCTCTTCCTTCCTGTCTCATATATAGAAGCACACCTCTTTTTTCATTTGCAATCTGCCTCATGGCCGCATCCAGCTGTTCGCCGCAGTCACATTTAAGGGAGCCGAATGCATCTCCCGTAAGGCATTCTGAATGAACTCTTACAAGAACCGGAGCGCTGTCATCTATATCACCCATTGTAAGAGCCACATGCTGCTCACCATTCAGTTTGTTGATAAAGCCATGAATAGTGAAGTTTCCGTATTTTGTCGGCAATTTGGCTGTGGTAACCTCTTCAACAAATACCTCATGCTCTTTTCTATATTGAACAAGTCTTTCAATGGTTGAAATCTTAAGCTTATGCTCCATGGCAAAGGCTATCAGGTCCTCTTTTCTGGCCATAGTTCCGTCATCCTTCATTATCTCACAGCACAGCCCAACCGGTTCAAGTCCCGCAATCCTGCATAGATCAACGGTAGCTTCAGTATGACCCGGTCTTTCGATAACTCCGCCGGGCTTTGCCTGAAGAGGGAACATGTGTCCCGGTCTCCTGAAGTCTTCTTTTACAGCATCCTTTGAGACAAATGCTCTGGCGGTGATTCCTCTTTCCACCGCAGATATTCCCGTTGTAGTACTTACATGATCGATTGAAACCGTAAATGCAGTTGCATGATTGTCTGTATTTACTATACACATCTGAGGGAGATTATATCTGTCGCTGTAACTCTCATCGGCAGGCATACATATAAGCCCTCTTGCATATTTTGCCATAAAGTTTACATTCTCTGTTGTCGCAAACTCTGCAGCGACTATTACATCGCCTTCATTTTCTCTGTTCTCATTATCAAGTATGACAACGCATTCACCTTTTTTTAGAGCATCTGTTATTTCTTCAATAGAGTTGAATTCAAATTCTTCCATAATTTTTTCCTTCATTACATAAAACCGTTTTCAAGAAGCATTTTACTGAAATCATCGGTTTTAGTTTTGTCTTTATTATCATTGTTTTCTCTGTCTTTATCAAAGGCAAGAAGTCTTTCGACATATTTTCCTATTATATCATTTTCAAGGTTTACCGAATCTCCTACCTTCTTTCCGAGAAGGGTTGTCGCCTCACCTGTATGGGGAATAATGGATACTTTAAAGCATTTATCATCCACATATGCCACTGTCAGACTTATACCGTCAATGGCGATGCTTCCTTTTTCCACGATCAGTCTGAGTATCTTCTCATCAGCCTTAACAGTGACCCATACAGCATTATCTTCTTTTTTCAGGTCGGAGACAGTTCCTGTTCCGTCAATATGACCCGATACTATATGTCCGCCGAACCTGCCGTTTGCAGGCATTGCTCTTTCGAGATTAACGCTGTCTCCCGCTTTAAGGCGCCCCAGAGATGTCCTTCTTAAGGTTTCTGCCATAACGTCCGCTGAAAATGTCTTATCACTTACAGATGTTGCGGTAAGGCATATACCATTTACGGCAATGCTGTCTCCCACATTTACATCCTTCAGCAGTCCCTCAGCATCTATGATCAGCTCAGCACCCTTTGAAAGCTTTTTAATATTTTTGATTCTGCCAACCTTCTCTATAATTCCGGTAAACATTAATCCTCCTGCTTTCTTACATAGTGAATCATTATATCACCATCAAGAGTTTTTATATCTTCAAGTTTAAAATGAGCGGCATTTTCAACCTCATCGATACCTTCTCCGCCTACAGGTGATGCTCCGGTTCCACCGAATACTTTAGGCGAGATCAGTGTATAAACCTCATCTATAAGGTCTTCTCTGAACATGCTCCAGCCGATCTGTCCGCCTCCTTCAAGGAGCAGACTGTCTATTCCCATCTTTCCGAGTTGTTTGATGAGACTGTTTACCTCTACATGACCAAATTCGTCCTGTGGAAGGAGCAATACGCCGATACCCTTTTCCTTAAGTCGGGTTATTTTTTCTTTATTATCTTTTTCGGCTTCCTGAATGGCAGCCACATATGTCTTTATCTCGCCGGCTGTATTTACTATCTGTGAATCCATGGGTATCCTGAGATGTGAATCGCAGATGATTCTGATAGGATCATGTCCGCCTTCAATCCTGCAGTTGAGGAGCGGATCATCAGCTAGCACTGTTCCGATGCCTGCCATAATAGCAGAACACCTGTCTCTCAGACCGTGAATGGCTTTTCTGGATGCTTTATTGGATATCCATCTGCTCTTACCTGTGGATGTACAGATCTTTCCATCCATGGTCATTGCGTATTTATAAATAATATAGGGAGTTTTATTCGTGATGTAATGGAAGAAAAATGTATTCATTTCATCACATTCATCTTTCATTACATGAGTTACAACTTCGACTCCCGAAGATCTTAACTTCCAGATTCCCTTACCAGATACCAAAGGATTCGGGTCATCAGATCCAACGTATACTCTTTTGATCTTTGCTTCAATGATCGCATCAGTACACGGAGGCTGCTTTCCAGTATGGCAGCATGGTTCAAGAGTAACATACATCTCCGCCCCCTCAGCAGATTCGGTCAGGCTGTTTAGTGCCTCCCTCTCAGCATGAAGGTTTCCATACTCTCTGTGATATCCTTCTCCGATTATTTTTCCGTTTTTTACAATTACCGCCCCCACAAGCGGATTCGGGCTGACTGCGCCGGTTCCAAGCTTTGCCAGCTCTATTGCTCTTTCCATAAATTTCTTTTCGTAAGCCATAATGCCTCCCCACTTACACATATTACAGTTTATCCGTAAAGTCAACCTGCCCCGTAACATATGCTACGGGGCAGATAAATTACTATTTCAAATCGTAATCACTTTCATCCAGACTATACTGTCGGCACCGTAATCTCATCGGTTCAGACCCAGAGGTCTCGCGGGCTATACCGCCGGTCGGGAATCACACCCTGCCCTGTAAATACAGATTCATATATTGAATTTTATTGATTGCCGTTATCATCATCCTTACCGATTGACAGGAATCCGCTTTCATTTGCCTTAAGAAGCACAGAAAGACCGATATTCTTTCTGTTACCATCCTCTGAAATGTATATCTCTCCTGTTTCAACAAGAGACTTGGCAATTTTTGTAACCTCATCCTTGAACTGAATCATCTCACGTCTGTCACGTGATGACAGCTTGAAGAGATACTGATTCTTGGAACTTATAAGCAGAATACTGAATGAGAAAATATTTTCCTTCTGCTCCCTCATACCGGAACCGATCATTCTTGAATTAGCGATGATGATTTCAGCATGATCATCAGGCAGATATTCGGATAGAATAAGCTTATATATCTTAAGATAATCATCTTCGGAATCAACCTTGATAGGAAGCTCCGCAACGGCAAATTCGATTACGGAATCCGCAATCTTAATTGTTCCTCCGTCATCATTGATGACTGCCGTACATTCGCGTGGAACAAGGAGTCTGAAGAACTTATTCTCTATAACCTTCTCAGATGCACCGGGTTCTGCTATAACCAGATCAGGATATGCCTTCTCCAGTTTATTCATGGAAACGATAGCCGAATCATCACCGGTTTCTGCCATCTCTATAAGCTTTTTATAAAGCTCGGTAATCTGCGGTGTTCTGTATTTAACCATCTCAACCAGCTTCTCAACTGCAGGAATATGAGCCATTGCAGCATTTTCAAGGTAAAGCTGGATGAGCTGCTCATCTGTAGCTCCCTTTTCAGCTTTATACTGAATAACCTTAAACAGGTTCTCCTTATCGAAGCCGTCAAACTTATTGTCATAAGCCTTTTCAAAATAATCAAGGGCTCTCTTCTCTCCCTTGAAATTGGGATTTGCTTCCTGTCTTTCATAGATCTTACCAAGCTCATATGCAGCCTGATAACTGCCAAGACCAAGAGCTTCCTGGAAGGCTCTCTCTATCTCATCATCATTTGCAATATAGAAAACCTGACTCTGTTTCATAAGAGCAACCTTAAGAGCTGTAGCCGAGCTTCCTGCCTTTACTGCACGATCCCATTTATCAATCGCACTCTGAAGATTTTCACCCTTCAGATCCTTAAGGTCTTTGATATATGCATCAGCTTCTATGATACCGTTCTTCTGAGCTTCTGAGAAATATCTGAGAGCCTTATCGCTGTCTCTTCCTGAATTAAGAAGTCCGTAATAATAGAATCTTCCAAGATAGAAAGGAACTCTCTTATGACCGAGTCTCTTTGCATCTTCATACCACTTAAGAGCCTTGGTATAATCTTTATATTCCTGATCGAAGATATTACCGATAAGGAATGCAAGATCCGGATCCTTGGTAGCTTCAAAGAGCTGCTTTGCATAACTGATGGTCTTCTCAACATCACGATATGGTGAATCCTTATCGAAATAAAGATCGATAAGAAGATAACTTGCTTTAATGGAACCAAGCTTCAGAGCCTGCTTTGCGGCACTCATGGCACCTTCATAATCTTCAAGATAATAGCAATATGTAGCTTCGCTGTAGTACTGATTGTCCTTACGGTTCAGACTCTGATCACTTACTCTTGTAGGAGCTATGAATGCAAATGAGTTAGCTGTCTCAAAGATGATTTCTTCGTACTGTTCGATAATCTCCATTGTAGCACATACGAATCTCATACATGCAAGTCGTCTGCCCTGAAAGAAAGCGAATGTAACGATACCCTTGTTCATTTCCTTATGATAGAAAGTAGTAAAGATACCGTCTGCATATTCTGTTATATAGGATTTAAGCTGAAGTTCCTCATCAAATGCATCATTACAATATCTGAGATAATTCTCAAGTGTTTTCTTGGAATCTCTCGGAATACTGTCATAGCTGACATACATTTCAAAGTCCTTATATGTCATGCTGGGTGCATAGTATTCTTCATCTGTTTCTTCATTGATGGTCTTTACCCAGTCCTTCGGAAGTTTGTGGATATATCCATCAACCTGATTATGTACATATGTATACTGATATTTAAGGGAAGCAGGGTCGATAACCTTGAATCTGGTCTCCTTTCCCTTTTCTTTTCTCTTCTCGGATATTTCTGTATAGAGTTTATCTTTTTCTTCGAATTCCAGAGAATCTGTATGACTTGCGGCATAATCCACTCTGTCAAATGCTTTCATGGCATTTTCATCGCCCAGATCCGACAGCTTTCTGTACCAGTACTTTGCCTTATCATAATCTACCGGAATAACGAATTCACTCTTATTTCCATATTCATCGATACGGCTGAGTCCATTTTCATAGATTGCACCAAGATTCATGTAAGCAGGCTTTACCCCTGCCTCAGTTGCTTTTTCAAAATATGTAATGGCCTTTGAAAAATTCTGCGCATCAAGATACATCTTAGCAGTCTTATATATCATATCCGCATCATTTGTCAGCTTGGAATATTTTTCATAATATCCCGCTGCTTTATTAAGATCCTTATCTATCCTGGCATTACTGTATTTACCGGTTTCAAAAAACTCACCAAGACACTTAAGAGCATCCAGACCGAACTGTCTGTACATCTCATCGTTCATACCGATATCAATAATGCCATCAAGAACCTCGATAGCGCCAACACCATTGGCGTTGTCCATCAGGTTCATAGCTTTATCATACTGAAGTTCAACAGTACTTTTATTAGATTTTTTACCCCCGCCGAGATTGGCAAGAATCGGAATCTTCTCCTTTAAGGCGCTGAAAAATCCCATAAACCACTACCTCCGAACATATTACAACTATCATACATACAGATTATTTTATCACAACTGTAAGCCTATTGCTACTAATTTAAGCAACCGAGCTGATATATTTTGTAATAGCGTTTACTGCATCCTTCTCATCGTTACCATTTGCCTCAACTTCTATTTCTTCATCATTGCAAAGTCCAAGGCTCATCATTCCCATTATACTTTTGGCATTAATCTTTTTGTTTCCTGAAATAAGGTAGATTTCACTGTCAAACATACTTGCTGTCTGAACTATCTCAGCAACAGGACGTGCCTCAGTATAGTTTGGAAGTTTAACGATAATCTTCTTGGTGGTCATAATTTTTCTCCTTCATAAATAAAACTTTACTATTTCAGATATTGAATAATGTTACAACTTTCTTATCTCTTCTGCAATAGTATTAATTTTTGCAAGCCTGTGGCTGACGCCGGATTTACCTATGGGTATCGTCAGCTTTTCACCAAGCTCAGCCAGAGAAAGATGAGGATACATCATTCTCAGCGTAGCAACTTCCTTTAGCTGCTCAGGCAGACTGTCCAATCCTCTTTTCTCCTCTATAAGCTTTATATCATCAATCTGCCTTGCGGCAGCATTAACAACCTTATTTATATTTGCTGTATCGCAGTTCACTTCCCGGTTAATGGAATTCCTGATATCTTTAAGTATTCTGATATTCTCGAATTCCATAACACTCTTCATCCCTCCGGTGGCACCGAGAAAATCAGATATCTTATCTCCATCCTTGATATAGATTATATATCTGTTCTTCCTTTTAATGGATTTGCCTCCCAGATGAAGACTGTTCAGGATCTCCAGAAGCTTTTCGGCATTTCCCGAAGTGGTACAGGCTATTTCAAGCTGATAGGCTTTTTCGGGATTTACAAGTGATCCGCCGGCAAGAAATGAGCCTCTGAGATAAGCCCTCATACAGCATTCACGCTGAAATATCAGGTTTCCCACATCAACATAGCAGTCATTTTTTCTAAGCTTAAGCTTCTCTTCCAACTGAGTCAGGATTTCTTCATTATCTATGATAACCCTGTAGCCATGCTTTGTTTCAATATAGGCTGCATCAAAGCTGTATCGTCTGTCAGTCACATTATAGAGAAGTCTGCATATCTTATCACCGAAATCCTTATTATCTGATCTTATGGATAATATGCCGTTTTCAGGATATCTGCCATTTATGGAAATGATGCCTGCCAGTTCGGCAATTCTGCAATGAACCGCAGAATCCGATCTCCTGATCAGCTCATTTTTTAAGTCAATCGAAAATGACATTATAACTCACCCTTAACATAGCTGTCGTATACTATATCCCTATGAAAAACCCTTGTGCTGTACGGAAGTTCTTTAAGTTTTTCCGCCAGAAGGTTCGCTACTGTAACAGATCTGTGTCTGCCTCCGGTACACCCGATAGCTATTACAATCTGATGTCTGTCTTCAGTATTTATAAAGTTAGGGATTATCAGTTCGCACATTTCATAAAGACTTTTCATGAACCTGACGGAAGCATCGCTGTTCATTACATAATCCCTGACCTCCTCATCATTTCCGGTCATTTTTCTAAGATCCGCATCATAATAAGGATTTGGCATGAATCTTACATCAAATACAAAATCGGCATCCTGAGGAATACCAAATTTATATCCGAAGCTCATAACGGTAACTATCATATTGATATAGTTTTTATCCGAAGTGACTATTTTTTTGACTTCCTTTTTCAGTTCCCTGGTAAGAAGCCCGCTGGTATCGATGGTATAATCGGCTATTCTTTTCAGAAAATCGATCCTGTTTCTCTCCTGGGCTATTCCATCCTCTATCCTGCTTCCGTGAGCCAGAGGATGTTCCCTTCTGGTTTCCTTATATCTTTTTACCAGTACTTTATCGGATGCATCCAGAAAAAGTATCTCATAATTGAATTTATTTTCAGTAAGAGATCTGAGAACATTATTGAGTTCTCCCAATGCCTCACCGCTTCTTATATCTATACCTATGGCGACCTTATCATTTTTAAAATTACTGTCGCTGGAAATCTCGGCAAATTTATCAATCAGCATTACCGGAAGATTGTCAACACAGAAATAGTCCATATCCTCCAGCGCCTTAAGCACCGTTGATTTTCCTGCACCACTCATTCCCGTAACAATAATAAATCGCATAGTTTCTCCCCTTAGAATTCCCCAATAAGTCTTACTTCAGTATCAAGTGTTACACCTGTTTTTTCTTTTACGATTCTTTGAACATCCCTGATCAGCCGATAAATATCCTGTGACGTTGCGCCACCCGCATTAACGACAAATCCGCAATGTTTCGGGCTGACCATGGCTCCACCAACCTTATAACCCGAAAGTCCGCTATCCATAATTAGTTTCCCGGCAAAATAGCCTTCCGGACGCTTAAATGTGGAACCTGCACTTGGATACTCTACAGGCTGCTTTTCTTTTCTTCTGACACTCAGGTCAGTCATTTGGGCAGTTATATCATCCTTATCGCCCTTACTCAGTCGAATAGTCACTCCCGTAATAATTATATCTCTGGCCATGGCAATACTTTTCCTATATCCGAAACCCATATCCTCACCGGATATAGTGCATATATTACCATTTTCATCAACCGCGCTTACTTCGGTAACCACATTCTTCATCTCACCGCCGTAAGCTCCCGCATTCATAAATACACCGCCACCGGCAGTTCCCGGAATTCCGGATGCAAATTCAAATCCTGTTAAAGATCTGTCTCTGGCAAAAGCTGCTATCTTAGAAAGCAGCGCACCGGATTCGGCACATATGGAAATGTCATCCTTAAGAGAAATACTGTTAAAATCGTCATATATCTGAACAACCGTTCCGTCGATTCCCTTGTCGGACACCAGAAGATTACTTCCGTTTCCAATGATCAAAATGTCATCATACTTATTTTTAATTTCAATTATATCTTCAACCGACTGTACCTTTATAAACCTTTTGGCATTACCACCTGTTCTGAAGGTGGTATGAAGTGACATCGGTTCATTTTCCAATACTATCATGTTAGTCTCCGTGTAATCAATTCACAGTCAACCATAATAACATCAACCCGTAAATATGAGCAGGCTAAAAGCCTGCTCGTATATACTAACTTACTTTATATCATTTTTCAATATGTCAAAAAAAACGAATATTCCTTAAAAAGAAAAGATTTTATGTAAATTTTGACAGACTACTCAAGGATTGAACAAGCGCCGCCATACATTCCCGCATCATTTCCCAGCTTTGCAAGTTCAAACTTTGTATTGCGGCATGCATGGAAGGCAAATTGCTGATAATACTTTTTAGTAGTATTTATGAGGATTTCGCCTGCTCTTGAAACGCCTCCGCCGATAACGAATATTTCAGGATCTACAACACATGATACGGATGCCAGGGCAAAGCCAAGACGTCTTCCGAGTTCCTCAACCAGATCGATTGAAAGGTCGTCACCCTTCTTTGCAGCATCAAATATTTCCTTTGCGGAAATATACTGAACCTCTCTAAGTTTAGACGGCTTATCAGTTTCATTTAAAAGCTTGTTTGCCATTCTTACGATGCCTGTAGCAGATGCATATTGTTCAAGGCATCCTTTTTTACCACAGTTACATACATCAGTTTCATCAGGGTCAATAGTGATATGTCCGATCTCACCACCTGCGCCATTGGATCCGGCAAGCATCTTACCGTCCAGTATGATACCGCCGCCTACGCCGGTACCCAGAGTTACGCACACAACATTTCTGTATCCTTTTCCGCCGCCCTGCCACATCTCGCCGAGAGCTGCCATATTTGCATCATTTCCGACTTTTACCGTAAGTCCCGTAAGCTTGCTGAGTTCATCAGCAGCATTGAAGACTCCCCATCCGAGATTAACGCATTTTATAACAGTTCCATCATCCTTAACAGGTCCGGGAACTCCCATTCCGACACCCTGTACATCTTCTATTGTTATATTCCTTTCTGACATTTTTGCTTTAACCGATGCCGCAATATCCGAAAGGATATATGCTCCGCCCTCATCGGTTCTTGTAGTGATTTCCCATTTATCAAGAAGTTCACCGGCAGTGGAAAAAAGTCCGATCTTTACTGTTGTTCCTCCGATATCTACTCCAAATACATATTGTGACATTGTTTTAACCTCCCTGAATTATATCTTAATGTTACTTTTTCTGCATATTTTCTGTGATTCTGTTGTAGAATTCCTGTGCGGCATTGTAACCCATTTTTTTCTGTCTGTGGTTTACTGCAGCTGATTCAACTATTATGGCCAGATTTCGTCCCGGTCTTATCGGAATTGAATGTGAGATAACTTTATTTCCAAGGAATTCCGCATATTGATCCGCAAGACCCATACGATCATACTTTGCATCCTTGTCCCACTCTTCCAGTTTTATAACCAGATCAATCTGCTGCTGCAGCTTGACGCATTCTACACCGAACATGGTTTTAACATCAATTATCCCTATACCTCTAAGCTCTATAAAGTTCCTGATAAGGTCCGGTGACTGACCGATAAGTGTATCATCGCTGATTTTTTTGATCTCAACCACATCATCGGCTACAAGTCGGTGTCCGCGCTTTATAAGTTCCAATGCAGCCTCGCTTTTACCGATACCGCTGTCGCCCATGATAAGCACGCCTTCTCCGAATACATCAACCAGAACGGCATGTATAGATATCCTCGGAGCCAGCTCTTCATGCAGCCATCTAACTGCCTCATGAACAAATGCAGATGTGGTTGCACTGCTGGTCAGGATCGGAATACCATGTTTTTTTCCTTCATCGATAATGAAGTCATAGGGAACTATGTCTCTGCAGAATACAAGACATGGAATCGGAAATGAAAACAGTCTGTCAAATATCTCGATATTTTCCTCTGTAGTATGCATATCAGCAAGGTATGCATGCTCAACATTTCCGCATATCTGCACTCTGGACGAGTCAAAATGCTCAAAGAATCCGGCAAGCTGAAGTGCCGGTCTGTTAATATCCGGATCGGAAATAAGAATCTTATCAGTATTTATCTCCGGAGTATGATTTTTTAAATTCATCTTCTCGATGAATTGAGTTAGCGTAACACTATACTCAGCCTCCATGACGCCCTCCTTATAATCTTATAAACTATTTCTTATTTTACCATAACAAATAATAATTCGGAATGGATATATTTTATTTTTTTTCATATAATGATATGTAAATGTTATATTACAAAAGGTAAATAAAATGGATGATTTTAATTTTGAAGAAGAGCTGAGCAAGCTTCCGCATAATCCCGGTGTTTATATAATGCATGATAAAAACAGCGCCATTCTCTATGTGGGAAAGGCTGTAGATCTTCATAACCGAGTCAGACAATACTTCAGAAAAGGTCATGGTCACAACGGCTCCCTGAAGATTGCGAAAATGGTAAGTCTGATCGCATATTTTGAATATATTATTACTTCCTCCGAAATGGAGGCTCTCGTACTGGAGTGCAATCTGATCAAGGAGCACCGTCCGAAATATAACACCCTTATGACTGACGATAAGGGATATCCATATATAAAAGTTACAACCGGCGAACGTTTTCCGAGAGTTGTATTCAGCCACCATATGGTACGTGATAAATCCAGATATTTCGGTCCTTTTACGGATCGCAGCGCCGTTCATGATACCGTTGTTCTGACAAGAAAGCTGTTTAAGATACGAAGCTGCAGCAAGAATCTGGATAAAAGCAGTTTAGATGAACGTCCTTGTCTGTATTACCAGATCGGTCAGTGCAGTGCCCCTTGTGCAGGGCTTGTATCAGAGGAAGAATATAGGAGCCAGATTGAATCCGCAATCAGATTTCTGAGCGGCAATCATAAAGAGATAACCGATGACCTTATGAAACGAATGAAAGCATATTCGGAAGCCCTTGAATTTGAAAAAGCTGCTGAAACAAGGGATCTTATGAACAGTATAAATGCAGTAATGGAAAAGCAGAAAGTCAGTTCATCTACCGGAAACGATAAAGACATTATCGCCCTTGCCAGAAATGAAAATGATGCTGTCATATCTATATTCTTCATCAGGTAAGGAAATCTTCTCGGAAGAGACAATCGCCATATGCAGGTAGACAGTGATGATTCCGATTCTGACATTTTGACAGAATTTGTGAAGCAGTACTACAACTCCTCTCCTTTCGTACCAAAGGAAATTATAACAACAAATGAACTAAATGAGCTTAAACTCATCACCGAATTTTTGGAGAATAAAAAAGGTCAGCATGTAAATATACATGTTCCTCAGAAGGGTGAATC
Source organism: uncultured Clostridia bacterium (assembly GCA_946610715.1). GTDB lineage: Bacteria > Bacillota > Clostridia > Lachnospirales > Lachnospiraceae > Eubacterium_Q. The sequence continues at coordinate 17,673 of CAMOCO010000003.1, forward strand.
AAAAGCTCTCATCAAACTTGCAGAGGATAATGCCAGACTCGTTCTGTCCCAGGATATAGAAAGAATTAAGCGCCACGAAAAAAGGACTCTCGGTGCCTGCATGGAAATCGCAGAACTGCTCGGCATAGAAAAGGCCGAAAGAATGGAGGCATTTGATATATCGCATATTTCAGGTTATAATCAGGTGGCTTCAATGGTGGTATTTGAGAACGGTGAGCCAAGAAAGAATTCTTACCGAAAATTCAGGCTTCGTACTATCGATGGTCCTGATGATTATGCTTCCATGAAGGAGGTTCTGTCCAGACGTTTTTCCGACGAGAAGATGAATATTCTTCCCGACGTTCTCATGATGGATGGTGGTAAGGGGCAGGTAAATGTAGCCGAAATGGTCCTCGACAGTCTGGGTTTAGATATACCTGTATGCGGCATGGTAAAGGATGACAGACACCGGACGAGAGGCCTCTACTATAAGAATAAAGAGCTAACATTTAAACCGGGAAGTGAAGCAATCAATATGATCACTGCTCTTCAGGATGAAACTCACAGATTCGCCATTACTTATCATAAGCTTCTCAGAAGTAAGGAGCAGGTTCATTCCATACTGGATGATATAGAAGGAATAGGACCTAAAAGACGTAAAGCCCTTCTTCTTCATTTTAAAAATATTGAAGCCATAAAATCGGCAAGTATTGAAGAACTCATGAGTCTTCCCGAGATGAATCGTGCCAGCGCTGAAAAAGTATATGAATTTTTCAATAAATGATTTTTTTACAGAAAGGTAATAATGATTATGGGACGCTTTTTATTTCCTGATGAATACTATGATTCAACCTACAGTATTAATTTCAAAAAATACTACAGACATGGATACAGGGCCGTTCTATTTGATATAGACAACACTTTGGTAATGCATGACTTCCCTTCGGACCCCCGATGTTTAGATCTTATCAGACGTATCAAAAAAACCGGACTTAAGATATGTGTCATATCAAACAATGATGAAGAAAGGGTTAAAAGCTTTGCAGACAGCGTAGGAATCGAATACATATTTAAAGCCGGAAAGCCTCTTGCCAAAGGATACACTATGGGAATGAAAAAACTGGGTACAGATACCGAAACTACGATTTTCGTCGGCGATCAGCTGTTCACCGATATCTGGGGCGCAAATAATGCAGGAATTCACTCCATTCTGGTTAAACCCATAGATAAGCATGAAGAAATCCAGATTATTCTTAAACGAAGGCTGGAAGCACCTTTAATATGGATGTATCTTTTAAAACATAAAATGAAAACCAAAAAATAAGGGCAGAGAATAATATCTCTGCCCGGAATTTTTTTTTACAGCATATCTGCTCTGAGTTTTTTAAGAACCTGATATGACTTTGTTCTGATCTCTTCTGCTTCAAATTTTGAAAGCATGTTGTCCATGTCGAACTTACACTTCATAAGAGTATCAAGCCAGTCATTTACATATTCCTTAACATATTCAACATTCTCTTCAGACTTATCTTTAAGATTTGCCTGTATATTATTGATATTATCAACAACTGTTGAAGAAGGAACAGAACTGCTTGCAGGTGATGGATTGCTTTCATCAGAAAGTTCTATAACCTTACCTGTCTTAGTAATGATAACTTTTTTATTCGGTGTGTTGTCAGTCTTAGCTGAGCCACCGCCCTTCTTATCGAGAAGCTTCTCAATAGCTTTGATCAGGCATACAACGCTGTATGTTGCTTCCTGAGGTGTCTGCTCTGCAGTGCCCTTATCCTCATGCTGATACCATAACCATTCTGCCTTAAGCAGCATCTCTTCAATCTTGGAATCATCAAGAAGCTTTCTGAGATCCGGATCCATCTGAGGAGCAGCCTTTCTTCCGAATAAGCCACCACCGGATGACTGTCCTACTTCTCCTCTTCTGTACTTGTTCGGTACTACTGTGTCAGTATAAGTCTTGACAAGATATCTCTCTGCAGTCTTTGGATCATAATCGCTGTTAATGATAGCGATTCTGCCACCACTGAGACCGTTTGCGATCATATCTTCTGCAGCAACAAATACAAGAGTCTTCTGACGATCATCGATCATCTGCTTAATCTCATAATTTGTCTTTGATCTCTCAAGGATTGCATTCTTACGAACCTTAAATGCCTTGATCTTCTCTTTAATGCTGAAGAACATCTTGAGCAGTGAAGGATTGGCATTTACATAATCATTGATCCATGTAATCTCAACATATTGATGCTCGATCTTATTTGAGAGTTCATAAACATTATATCCGTCAAATACAACATTAAGAGTTGTATATAACTTCTCAAGGATCTCATACTTTTCTTCCCATGGACGCTGTGTAACATCGGAATTTACCAGTTCCTTGATACCGCATTCATAGAATACAAGATTATATTCATAAAGGCCTTCGAAAATGTTTGACTTACCGGTAAGCTGTGCTCCGGCACCAAGAGTCTGAAGATTCTTCTTCATATCCGGTTCATTTTCGATATAGAGATAAACCTTCTTTACAAATTGTGAAACTTCATTAATAAGTGAATCGATTCTCTTATTGTAGAGTTCCTGTTTTGAAATAGCCGTAAGTACATTTCTGGAAAGAACACTTGTGTCCTGTGTACTGTTAACATTCTTGATAAGCTCCTTGAAGCTTTCATAAACCGCAAGATTATCAATCGGAATGTATTCGGCATTGAGACCATAGAATTCGAATGCTTTATTGTAATCCTTATTTGCAATAAATGTATTGAAAAGTCCGATGGAAAGCTGTGTCTTATAGTCATTACCAACATGTGGATCTTCTACAATATAATCATAGAGAACCTCAAGGTTGCTGAGATAAGCTTCTGAATTTGCAAGTGATGTCGGAAGTCCCATCTCCATAACGACATTAATAAGATCAAGGTATCCAAGAAGAGCCTTATCAAAATTCTTCGGTCTCTCATCATCTTCAAGAATCTGATAGCTTACATTTATAAGAAGCGGAGCAATACGCTCACCGATAAGGCGCATAGCCTCACCAAACTTCTCTCTCTGATAAAGATATATAAGCCAAATGCTATATCTGTAAATACCGGTTGTATTAATCGGAGCATCAATATCCGAAGGATCGATATCACCGTAAACAAAACTGAAAAGCGGTTCAATCCACTCATCAATCTCATATCTTTCCTTTGCTTTGATATTCTCATCTACAAATTCGCCCAATTCATACAGCTTGGTACATTGTGCCTTTACATCCTCCTCAACATTCATGGTGTTAAGGTCAAAATTACTATCCTTCAGATAGTCAATAACAAGCGCATAAAAACCGTCTTCAACCTGTTCGTTCAGAAAACGGATAAGTAAACTCTTGTTATTAGAGGCAGCAATCGAGAGAACATTGTTGTCACTTCCAGTAATATTAGCAGGTAACGCCATCTCTTATTCCTCCTGACATAAATAAAAATCAATGGTATATAACTGTAAACATATTAGTGTTATATTACCAAAAACATATAGTTAAATTTTATAATAAACCTCAAATTTAGTCAACGTCATAGTGTATATAATTAACATATTTTTTTGTTAATTTTTAACAATTCCCACCATTTTCAACAAAGAAATAGCATTTCTGGTGGTACATCTACCGTGTTTCAGCTTATAATCAAAAACTATTTCATCACCTTTATATGACTCTTCAAAATGATAATTTTCTGCAGTCTTACCTGATTTTGTTTTCAGATCGCAAAGTTCAAAATCGTGAGTCGTAAGAATCACCATACAGTCCGCATCCGACAGAGTGCTGACTGCTTCCGTGGCACCTACTATTCTGTCGGCCGAGTTCGTTCCCTTAAATATCTCATCTATGAGGCAAAGCATCGGCAGTTCATTTCCCGCACCGGCATAATCCGCCATAGCTTTTATTCTCAGGATTTCAGCATAAAAAGTTGAGATACCTTCCGATACATCATCTCTCACTCTCATGGATGTAAATAATTTCATATGCGGAACCCGAAATGTGGATGCAGCCGCGCCGCAGCCGATATAAGAAAGCACTGTATTAATAGCGATTGCTCTCATAAATGTTGTCTTTCCGGACATATTGGAACCTGTAATAACAGTAACGGAGTTAGAAAGCTCAGCCGAATTCCTGACCACCTTATCAGAACTGATAAGAGGATGATATAAGTCTTCAAACTCTATTTTTCTATCTGAAATAATCTCAGGTTTACAGGTATCATTCAGTGCCATAAGAACAGAAAGACTGATAAGCTCTTCAAGCTCAGCTATTATTTCACCGCTTTCATCAAATACGCCCTTATTCTTTAATGTCCATCTCGAAGCGATAAGCGCAAGATAAAAGTCCCATCCAACGAATCCGGAGAGAAGCATATGAATGAGCGGGTTAAAGGATATATTGGACAGTCCGCCTATCTTCTCCATAGATTTTACAGCCTTAAGTATTCCGTTTTTTCCTGTCACCTTGCCCTTTTGTTCTCTTAGCAGTTCTGACTCAAACTCAACCTTGCTTAGACCGTTCAAAACCAGATAATAATCCCCGGCAACCTTGCCGTAACCGTATATGGGAGAAATATATGAATCCACCTTCCCTTTCGGAATCCATGAAAACATAAGCCCTGCCATAAATGTAATAAGGATTATTCCCGGATTATAGCCAAAACCAAGTACAAGTACTATGGAAATAATATTTATGATGGGTATAAGAGCCATGAAAATGTACATCCAGAATGGAATCGAACCTGCATCTTCATTTACCGGCCTGTATTCCGACGAGGTTCTTATCAGCATGGTTTCAAATTCATACCTGAAGGAATCTTTTATACCCGCAAGTTCCTTAATTGCCTCATACCTCTTCTCATGCATGGGAAATACATCTCTCTTCATTGATAATGTATCTGCCAGTAGTTTTTTACCCTTTAAGGAATGAGCAACGGAAATATACTGATACAGCGATCCCCTGCCAAGCAGGTCCAGATCATATGATAAGGTATCATCTTTGGAAAGATATTCAGAGCCATCATCGGAAAAATCAGTCCACTTTCCCTCTTTTCTGCTTATATATCTGTCCAGCACTGTAATATAGATTTCGTCATGCTTTATTTTATTATTTAGATCTGTATGCATTTGTACGAAGTACATAAATAAAGCAAATAATATAATACCTATAACAATAAATATAAGGCCGTTTCCGGTAATACCAGAAATAAGGAAAACTATCGAAATCAGGAAGCTGACGAGTCTTAAAACCGATAAACGGGAGTATCTGTTTTTCAGCTCTTTCAGGTGTTTTAAAGTCTTATTTTTACGTTCATTCATCGTCGGCACCTCCGGACAAAAGATTATCACTAATCCCTTGATTTTTCAATTGCTCCGTATTAAAATTAACAATATATTCTAATTGAAGAAGGGGTAGAAAATATGGGAAAAAGTTTATTTGGCGGATTATTTAAGGCTACACTTGCAGCATCTGCAGTTGCAGGTCTGGCATATCTATTTAAGGATGAGATCAAGGGTACACCTACCTATCAGAATCTTAATGAAAAGTATGATGTTGACACAAAGCTCAGCGAAGCAACCAAGAAGGCTAAGGAAGCTGCCATAGTAGCCAAGAAAAAAGCTAAAGAAGCTGCTGTTGTAGCTAAGGATAAAGCTTATGATCTCAAGGATAAAGCAGTAGATGCTTATAAAAAATCTTCATGGGCATCTTCAGATGAAGATATCTTTGCTGACGATGAGATCGTACTTGATGAAGAATCATCCGAAGAAAGAGATTATGTAGAAATAAACACAGCTGAGGCTGCTGAAGAAGCTGCCGAGAAGGTTGAAGAAGTTGCTGAAAAGGCAGAAGAAGCCGCTGCAAACTTTGATGCCATCGCTGATGCCGCTGCCGAAGAAAAAAATGATGCAGTGGATAATATAGAAATCGACTGATCCATATCAGTATAATAATCGCATAAAAAATAAGAGATATCCGGATTGTGATATCTCTTATTTTTTATCATTTCTTTCAACTTCCTCAGTCTCATCTACTATATCTTCACGTCTTATATAATAGATAATCTGATCTATAGCTTCTTCACTGTCAAAATCATGTTCAAAATACAGCTTATCAACATTTGAAGCCGTAAGTCTGAATATTTTTCCGTTACTGAGCAGACCTTTCTTTTCTTCCACATGTTTTGACAGATACTTTATATCATCAAGTCTTACGATTTCCAGCCTGGATACATATATGATGACAAGATAATTTTCGGTAACATAGCAGTTTTCATAGCAATAAAGAACCTTTGATTCGAGCTCCTCATCCAGTTCTTTTATAACATCCTTTTTCTTACCGAACTGAGCAAGCGGCTTTACCAGCACACTTACAGAAGGCCGGATAAGGATGAGCAAAATGTAAAGTATTACCAAGATTCCGAAAAATACGCTTATATAAAAAATGACAGGAACCGAAATAAGTCTTATATAAGGATATTCGAAAGCATTCAGTATTATCGGATTCACAAAGCCGTTCAGATTTTCGGGATTTTCATCAAAGCTGTCAGAAAGATCCGCTGTCACCTGTTTTATAAACAGATCATCTGTAGTAATTCTAAAGTAAAAAACCTTATTCCCGGTCTCAAACTTTTTAATATCCGAATCCCTTAATACAATGAAATATAAGCTGTCGTTCCTATATAGATAATAGTACTCTCCCGCTTTTTCACCGTTAATAGTATAATCGTATCCTGCTTTTTCCGCCCCGCTTATATCATATGATACGTTCATTTTATAATCATTTATAAAACTTTCGGCGTAACTTATATCATCAAGCTTAAAACTGTTAAATTCCTTAAGTTCTGACAGCCGGAATGCCACCAGCGATACCATTAAAATGATACCGGCAAGTGGCATTATCATTAAAATACTGTTTTTCTTGATCAATCTGCTGAAGATTTTATATTTCACGACTAAACCTTCTTATTTTACAACCAGATTTATAATTTTCTTAGGTACATAAATTTCTTTGATAACAGTCTTTCCTTCAAGTCTTGCTCCGAGAGCTTCCTTACCTGCGGCGATGATCGCATCCTTATCCGCATCAGCAGGCACCTCTACCGTAAGTCTTGTCTTTCCGTTAACCTGTACGGGAAGTGTCATGGTATCTGATACGAGATGCTTTGCATCAAATTCAGGCCACTGTGTATGGAATACTGAATCTGTACCGCCGAGTACCTCCCACAGCTCTTCACCGATATGCGGAGCAAAAGGTGCTATAAGACGAACCATAGTCTTAAGTGTTTCCTTATCTACGCCTGTAGTCTTGGTAAGATTTGCAAAGCTGTTATTGTATTCCATGAATGCAGATACAACTGTATTGAAACTGAAAGAATTGAGTCTTTCGGATACATCCTTTACAAGTCCGTGACGAAGTCTGAGAAGTTCAGGTGTTTCCTCAACATTCTTCTCTGCATTTTCCGTTACCACATTGTAGAATCTTTTCAGGAATCTATAGATTCCGTCAATACCTGCGTCATCCCATATAGCGTCTGCTTCCGGCGGACCCACGAAAAGTTCATAAAGTCTAAGTGTGTCACAGCCATAATCACGTACTATATCATCAGGAGAGACGATATTTCCAAGTGATTTGCTCATCTTGGTCGGCTTTCCGGTCTCTCTGTCACGACCGCAGATCATTCCCTGGTTGAAAAGCTTCTTAAAAGGCTCATCAAATCCGACAACTCCGATATCATATAGGAACTTTGTCCAGAATCTGGAGTATAACAGATGAAGAACTGCATGTTCTACACCACCGATATACATATCTACAGGAAGGTATTTGTCAGCCTTCTCCCTGGAAACAAGTTCCTTATCATTATTTACATCCACATATCTCAGGAAGTACCATGATGAACCAGCCCACTGAGGCATGGTATTTGTCTCCCTTTTTGCAGGGCCTCCGCAATTCGGACATGTGCAGTTAACCCACTCTTTTATTGCAGCAAGAGGTGATTCACCGGTTCCGGTAGGTTCATATTTCTCGACTTCCGGAAGTCTGAGCGGAAGTTCCTCTTCCGGTACCGCAACGCATCCGCACTTCTCGCAATGGACAATAGGAATAGGCTCACCCCAATATCTCTGTCTTGAGAATACCCAGTCACGAAGCTTATAATTTGTGGTTGCTTTTCCGTAACCCTTTTCTTCTATAATCTTCGGTGCTTTCTTCTTGAGAACAGCTGATTCCATTCCGTTCCATTCACCGGAATTTACCATGATTCCCGAAGCAGCTGTATAGGCTTCAGTCATTTCATTTCCATCCTGAACATCCTGAAGTGTTGGTGCTATAACCTGGATGATAGGAAGGTTGAATTTTTTGGCAAATTCAAAGTCTCTGTCATCATGAGCAGGAACGCACATTATAGCTCCAGTACCATAATCGGCAAGTACGTAATCAGAAAGCCAGATCGGTGTCTTGGCGCCATTTAAAGGATTTATAGCATAGCAGCCTGTGAATACACCGGTTTTTTCTTTATCAGCCATACGGTCAATCGATGACTTAAGAGATGTCTGATAGATATAATCCTTAACAGCCTTTTCCGTCTCCGGAGTATAAAGCTTTGACGCAAGCTCTGACTCAGGTGCAAGTACCATAAATGTTGCACCGTATAATGTGTCCGGTCTTGTTGTATAAACCGTGATAACCTCATCTCTTCCGTCTACAGGGAAATTAACCTCTGCTCCCTCTGACTTTCCGATCCATTCGGACTGCATTTTCTTAACCTTTTCAGGCCAGTCAAGCTTGTCGAGATCCGCAAGAAGTCTTTCTGCATAGGCAGTAATCTTCAGCATCCACTGACGAAGATTTTTCTTTGTAACATCAGCACCGCAGCGCTCGCATTTGCCATCCTTAACTTCTTCATTTGCAAGGCCTGTCTTACATGAAGGGCACCAGTTGATGGGCATTTCCTTCTCATATGCGAGTCCCTTCTTAAACATCTGAACAAATATCCACTGTGTCCATTTATAATAATCGGGATCTGTGGTATTTACCTCCATATCCCAATCATAAATTGCTGCAATCTGCTTTATCTGTTTCTTTATATTCGCAATATTTGATGCTGTTGAAATAGATGGATGAATTCCGTTTTTTATGGCAAAATTCTCAGCAGGCAGTCCGAATGCATCCCATCCCATAGGATGGATTACATATTTTCCCTGCATGAGCTGATATCTGCTCCATACATCAGATATAACATATCCTCTCCAATGACCTACATGAAGTCCGTTTGCGGATGGATAAGGAAACATATCCAGACAATAATACTTCGGTTTAGTTCCGTCATTGACATTTATAGGACTTTTCTCCCATTTTTCTGTCCATTTTTTTTCGATGAGCTTATGATCAAACTGAGCCATCACTTTTTTCCTCCTCTATCATCTTTCTTATCCTTATGATGGATAACAGATTCTGTTACTTTATGTATTTTTTCTCCGGCAGCATGCTGGATTTCATTAAACTTATCTATTCTTTTCTTTCTGTCCTTTGCAGTTTCTCTTACAGCACTTTCAACATCCAGCGGATTTCCGTCATCATCGAATCCTCTCATTGTCATAAAGAATTCGGTAGAATTATTTAACCCCCGCTTATTCAGCGCATTTCTGAGAATGATCGTACATAGTGTATAGAAGCATGCAAACACAGGTACACCTAAAATCATTCCGGGGAATCCAAACAGATTACCTCCCACAAGGATCGAGAAGAGAACCCAAAGTCCCGAAAGTCCTGTAGAATCGCCAAGTATAATGGGGCCTATTACATTTCCGTCCAGCTGCTGAAGAATTACAACAAATATTACAAATACCAGGAATTTTTTAGGATTATCCACAAGCACAAGTACGCTGCACGGAATCGCTCCTATGATCGGTCCAAAGAACGGGATTATATTGGTCACTCCTATGATAACACTTATAAGTGTTGAATACGGTATTTCAAGAAGTCTTGTTGAAATAGAACATAAAAGTCCTATTATTATTGAATCTATAATCTTACCGTTAAGGAAACCACTGAATACACTGTTAACATATCCGAAACCTCTGAGAACCATGTTTCCTCTGTCTTTATCAAATATTGCATAAATAAGCTTTCTGCCCTGGGCCATAAGTGTATCTTTGCTGAGAAGCAGGTATACGGCAACTATCATTCCGACAATTATATCAATTACTACCTTAACACCGCCCATAATACCTGAGGATACATAGATTACTATGGTATCCATATTGGGGATAAGTTTCTTATTGATAAGGTCGGTAAGCATCACCTCGAAGTTATCAAGATTTGTATTTACCACCTGCTCAAGCTGGGGATAATTGCGAAGGAACTTGTTTACCCAATTCTGCACATTATTTGTATAGGTACCGAAGTTTTCCGTAAATTTAACTATACTGTCCCTCAGCTCCGGAATAAGAAATACAAGAAGTGTAACTATCAAAGCTATAAACAGGACTATGGTAATCATAGTTGCGGTTATCTTTGCCGATTTATAGATTTTCTTTTCATTCTTCTTTTTAGAAAATTTAGTAAAAATTGAAATAAACCATTTATGGAACAAGTTCATCAACGGATTCAGCAAAAAGGCAATCACGCATCCGATTATGATACTGCTCATTGCAGTGATGAGTTTCCCCAGCGCACTAAAAAGTAGTCCTATTTTACCTATAAGAATATAAAATACGACTACTATGCATAGCGAGGCAGACAGAATCAGCCCCTTTTTTATATCTTCTTTGTTAAATCCGTGTTTATCACCCAATGAATTTAAACCTCTTACCGACGTATTATTGAATCGATTAATGACACATCCCTAATCATATCACAATAATCAGAATATTTCAGCAGAAAGTTTATTCAGACTTTAATTCCTTCCAAAGTTCATTCATGAGTTCAGTAGTTTTTGAATCTGTCTGGATGCACACCTCACAATTGTTAAAAGCATCGTCCTTTGGAACCAGTGATTCATCGGCCTTTTCCTCATCGGAAAGATTTGCTACCACTGCTTCATTTGGTGTCGAATAATAAATATATTCAAAATTAGTGGTTGCAACATCCTCTCTGCAAAGGAAATCAAGGAACAGCATTGCTGCATCCATATCTTCACAATTCTTTGTAACAGCAAAAGAATCAATCCAGATATTTGAACCTTCTTTAGGAACAACATAGGTTAGATTATTATTATATTCATGTCCGAGGTAAGCTTCACCGGAATAAACAACTGCCATTATGGCATTTCCCGCAACCACCTCATCTCTTGCCTCATCTACAAGATATGCCTGAACATCAGGTTTCTGCTTCATCAGAAGTTCCTGTGCAGCTCTGATCTCTTCCTCATTTTCGGTATTAATGGAATATCCCAGATATTTAAGAGCCACCATGAAGGTATCACGCATACTGTTCTGCATGATTATCTCACCGGCATATTCTCCACTGAAGAGTACATCCCAGCTGTCAACAGGTTTACTTACTCTTGTTGTATCATAAAGGATTCCAAGAGTTCCCCAGAAATACGGAACCGTGTATTTGTTGCCCGGATCATATTCCGCTGCCAGATCCCAGTATTTCTGACCGATATTGTCCTTATTTTCCATCTTATTTATATCTATCTCTTGCAGCTCCCCTTCATTTATGAGTCGCTGCAGCATGTAATCCGATGTACAAACGAGGTCATACTTGATTGCTCCGGATTTGTACTTCGTATACATTTCCTCAGGAGTCAGAGCCTCTTCATAATTCACCTTGATTCCGGTCTCCTTGGTAAAGTCCTCGAGAACGGCCGGATCCATATACTCACCGTAATTAATTACCGTCAGCTCTTTATCGGCCTTTTTTCCACAGCCCGTAAGGGATGCTGCTATCACCGTTACCATACCGACAGCAGTAAATAGTTTCTTGATTTTGTTACTTAACTTGCTCATTTTGATTTACCTTTCATATATAGTCAGCATATTCAGCTGATTAATTAACCGTTCCAACGTTCTTTATGTGACTCTTCTTTACCGGATGACAGCTTATTGATGATCGTGAGCACAAAAAGCACTATCAGGAATATAAGTGTCGAAAGCGCATACATTTCAGGCTTGATTCCCTTTCTGATCTGGCCATAGATCATTGTTGACAGCGTATTTACGCCGGCGCCCTTCGTAAAATAGGTGATTACAAAATCATCCATTGACATAGTGAAGGCCATGAAAAAGCCGGAAATGATTCCTCCTGCCATCTGCGGAAGCAGCACCTTGAAAAAAGCATATACAGGTCCCGCTCCCAAATCCCTGGTAGCTTCGTATATACTTATATTCATTTGCTGAAGTCTGGGCATCACACTCAGAATCACATAAGGGATGCAGAATGAAATATGTGCGAGCAGCACGCTCCCGAATCCTAGTGGAATGAAATGCACAAACCAGAGCATGAGCGATATTCCTGTTACTATATCTGCATTCAGCATCGGAATATTTGTAAGAGTCATATAGAGTCCGTATTTTCTCTTACTCATGGCATGTATTCCTATGGCTCCCGGAACACCTATCAATACTGAAATGACGGCTGACAGAAGTGCAAGCACCAGTGTAACCCATAGAGCTTCCATTATCTGCCTGTTTGCAAAAAGCCTGCCATACCAGTCCAGTGTAAAGCCGCCCCATACCACTCTTGATCTGGATGCATTAAATGATGAGATTATAAGGACAAGGATCGGCGCATACAGAATAAGTCCGATAAATCCCACATATACTCCGCTTAGTATATCTTTTAATCTTTTTACCATATAACCGACTCCTTCCCTTCTTCTTTATTTCCCGAAGAAAACAGGAGTCCTATAAGGACAAACAGCATCAGGGTTACGGATAGTCCCGAACCGGCATTCCAATCAAATCCGGTGGTAAATTCCTGTTCAATGACATTACCGATGAGCTGGAGTTTTCCGCCTCCGAGAATATCGGATATAACAAATGATGTCATTGACGGCACAAAAACCATGACTATTCCGCTTATAAGTCCGGGAACAGACATCGGCAGGATAACCTTTATAAATACGGTAAATCCGCCGGCGCCCAGATCTCTGGCCGCTTCTATAATGTCCTCATCTATTTCCATAACCGCCGTATAAATAGGAAGAATCATATACGGAAGATAATCATATACAACTCCTATCATTATAGCGATCGGTGTATTTGCAATATTCAGTGGTCCCATTCCCATTTTCCCGAGAAAGAAGTTGAGAATTCCGTTATTTGAAATAATCATCTGCCATGCAAGGATTCTGAGAATAAAATTCATCCACATGGGGAGTATGATTATAAACAGAGAAAATCCCTTTCTCTTAAATCCCAGCCTTTTCATAGCCAGTACCATAGGATATGAAAGCAGTATACAGATAACCGTACATCCAAATGCTATTTCCAGGGAAAAAATCATAGCCTTCCACTGGATGGGAGAAAACATGGACATTATATTATCAAATGTAAAGCCTCCACTCTTATCCGTTAGTGCATACCTGAAAATGACAACGAGGGGAAGTATGGTAAATGCCAGGATCCACAATGTATAAGGCGATGCCATAAGAACTCTTTTATTTGATATTTTAACAGGCCCTTTCTTATTCATCATGTGCTACCTCTTCATCATCCGAAATAGGCTTATGCATTATCTGAATATTATCCGGAATTATGGTGAGCCCCACATTCTGTCCCACCGGAGCAGGATTTACGCTCTGAGCCATCCATTCATAATCACCGGACTTTACCTTTATCTCGTAGTAGGCACCTTTAAATATCACAGAGATAACAAGACCGCTGAGGTACCCTTCACCTTCTTTTACAATTTCAAGATCCTCGGGCCTTATGACAACGTCCACGGGAACATTTTCTCCAAAGCCCTCATCCACGCATGGTATATCTACGCCTTGTATATTTACAAGCCGGTCTCTCACCATGATTCCGTCAATTATATTGCTCTCACCGATAAAGTCTGCAACAAAGGCATTCTGAGGTTCATCATATATACTCTTGGAACTTCCCTCCTGCTGGATAATACCTTTATTCATAACGATTATTCGATCCGACATCATCAGTGCTTCTTCCTGATCATGTGTAACATACAGAAATGTGATGCCTACTTCTTTTTTTATCTTTATAAGCTCTCTCTGAAGATCATGTCTGAGCTTGAGGTCCAATGCTCCCAGAGGTTCATCAAGAAGCAGTACTTCCGGCTCGTTTACGATAGCTCTGGCTATGGCAACTCTCTGCTGCTGTCCACCGCTGAGAGATTCAGGATTTCTGTTTCCGTAACCGTCCATATTAACAAGCTTCAAGGCATAATCGATCTTATCCTTGATGTATGAACTGCTTTTCTTTTTTAATTTGAGTCCGAAAGCAATATTTTCCTTAACCGACATATGCGGAAAAAGAGAATATTTCTGAAATACTGTATTAACATTTCTCTTTTCCGGCGGAAGTGATGTAATATCCTTACCTTCAAATATAACGCTTCCGCTGTCCGGCTTTACAAATCCTCCTATTATACGTAGAATCGTGGACTTGCCGCATCCTGACGGCCCCAGAAGAGTTACAAATTCATTTTTATTTATAGCAAGATTAAAATCCTTCAGGATATCCTTTCCATCAAACTTCTTGCATATTGAATTCATTTCCAGAATTGCTTTAGACATTATAGTGCTCCTTAATTTATGTTAAAAGCTCGGCGGAGAACTGATCCAGAGAACTTTAGTTACCTTATCACTTGCAGAAACCAGCCTGTGCTTTTTGTCTGCTGTATACATAAAGGAATCTCCCTCTTTTACAATATCTTTTCTGTCTCCGTATTCCAGAGTGACCGCACCTTCAATAACATATCCAAATTCTTCACCTTCATGAGGACTGTCATATTGAAGTTCTGCCCCGGGCTGTATAGTCATCAGTATAGGTTCCATGTTGTGGCTCTGCGCCGTAGGAACAAGCCACTTAGTAATATTTCCCTTTTTATCTACCTTTTCAAAATATTCAGACTGTTCGTAAACAAGGACCTGATCGTCATCCTCACGGAAAAAGTCTGACAGGTTCGTTCCCAGGCATTCTACTATACATTCCAACGTAGAAACAGAAGGCGCCGTCTGTCCTCTCTCCAATAGTGAAATAAAGCTCTTTGTAAGCTCTGTTCTGTCAGCAAGCTCCTCCTGTGTAAGTCCGTTCTGTTTTCTTAAATTTTTAATATTTTCTCCGATTTTTTCTTCTATATTCATAACGACATAAATTTAAATAATACTAAACAAAAAGTCAAGTATTATTTTGTCACTTGTAAAGTATTATTTTCCGCTTATAAATGTCGAAAAATATTACAATAAATGCTATAATATCAGCTGTTAGATTTTAATCACAGGAGGAAATAATAATGATAGGATTAATCTTTGGATTAATTATCGGCGGCGTTGCAGGATGCATTGCCGGAGCCATAATGAAAAGTGAAGGCGGTATGATCAGAAATATCATACTCGGTGTCGTAGGTGGTTTTGTCGGCGGAATCGCTTTCAAACTCATCGGATTTCAGGCGTCTAACATTATAGGTTCAATCATCACCTCAGTTGTAGGCGCATGTCTGATAATCTTTATCGGAAGAAAGCTATTTAAATAAGCCAAATCCAAAAGCTCGGAATAAGTAAGGTTTCTGATGAAATCCTTATTATCCGAGCTTTTAATGTTACCTTATCTATGAACTTTGGGAATCTTTAATGAGCGACAGTCCTTCTGTCTCAACATCATATCCCCAGGCTTCTTTATTCTCACCGTTCTGTCTTACCGTACTCCTGTCAAATCTGAAGCATTCCACCAGAGACATATCCGGAACAGGGATATTCTTTCTAATTAAATATGACTGCACCCTGTTTATAGTCTCAATAGATGTCTCCTCATAAATGCTGAAACTTTCATTATACTTTTCGTTATGTATCACATTTTCAGCTGCCCTTTGTACAGATCCGATAATGCCGGTCAGCTCATTCATCCTGTTTTTACGTGCTTTCGGACTCATATCTATCTTTCCGGCCATTTTATCTTCGTAATCTATAAGCGCATTTACCGCAGCTTTTTTTACTATATCAGACCAATCTGACCACCCAAAACCATTATTCTTCGTAATTCTCCACATATATGTGATCTTACTCCAATCAGCTTCGGGATAAAGGGTAAGAAGATATCTTTCGATACACATGAAATCATAACACAGTCTTCCCGTCATGGTTATATCTTTAAAATATTTCCATAACAGCGCGTTTCTGATTCCGTTACTGTTATTATCTCTTATATAAGTAGCCAGTTTTTTATCATGACTTAAATTATATGTCAGATTGAGAATTGATCTGTCTCCATCAGTATAATCTATTAAAAGGCTCTTCAAAAACCAGATACCCGGGTGGACATGGTCAAGTATCTCCCAAGATGATATATCCTGAAAAATCTCTTTATTTTTTTTCATGACAGCATCAATATATACTGATTTTTTTGCTATCTTAGTATATTTAAATGCAACTTTAAGCTTCTTATATATAAAGTTCAGCTGCCACTCTATATAATTGGCTGTAATTTCATGTTCCGAAACTTCCCGTTTTAGTTTTTCACCATATTCTATTTTATAGCTGTTCCGAAACTTTTCATAATCACCGACTGAATTCATGCAGTAAGAAGCTACCTTCTCAGGTGGATTAAGTGCTTTTGTAATTATAATATATGCCGGAAGTCCGAATATTAAAACAACTGCAACAAGTATGAAAAGTACGGGGCTGTTCTTTTCAATCTTCATTAAAAGAACTATCAGCAGCAGAAATGCCGGGGGAAAGAATGTGATAAACAGATTTGAAATAGCTCTTCCGAGGTCTGTCCAGCCTGTATGATCCTGAAACTTAAAAAATATATCCAATACGTGAAGAACAATATATAGAATAATTGTCCCAACAATCCATATTAGTGCTATAAGTAAGGCTGTCCCCCAAGACATATTAACACTCTCCGTCATTCAATATATTATTGTAACGCTTCTTTAAGGACCTCCAGATTGTTCGTCATCACGGACAGATATGTTGTTCCGCCTGCAATATCCTTTGATGTAGTTGACTGCATGGAATCAAGTGTAAGAATCTTCTGATCTTTCGACTTAGTGCTCTCCTTTACAGACTCAGCCAGCTTATGATCCGGTCCTTCAATAGTCATAATGGCCGGGAGGTCAAGTTCATCTACCTTTTCAGCCAGGAATACAATTGTCTCAAAGCTTGCCTCTGATTCTGCCGAACAACCTGCAAATGCGGCATAATAATCAAGACCATAATCATCAACCAGATAACGGAACGGGAATCTGTCACCGAAGAGAAGCGTTTTTTTGCTGCCGCCATTTACCACTTCTTTATACTGAGAATCAAGATCCATGAGTTTTTCCTTATAGGCTTCATAATTACTCATATAAAGATCCTTATTTGCTTCGTCTACATTACCAAGCTGAACAGCAATTTCTTCGCAAAGAATTGAAGCATTATTCAGAGAAAGCCATACATGTTCGTCTTTCTCCTCTTCATGTTCTTCGTCATGTTCATGTTCATCATGTTCCATGCCTTCAACTATTTCTTCAGTCTTCACTGAATCACCGAGAACATCCAGAAGATTAATGACAACCATATCATCATTATCAGCCGAACCAATTACATCCTCAACCCATTTATCAGATTCGCCACCAACATATATAAACATATCACATCGCTTAACCTTTGCTATATCTTCAGCTGTAGGTTGATAACTATGCATATCAACACCACTATCAAGAAGTAATGTAAGATCGGCGTTTTCAGCTTTTTCACCCAGAATTGTATTTACCCAGTCATATTCAGGAAAAATTGTAGCAACAATTTTCATAGTATCATCTGAATTCCCGGAAGACACATCAGTTGTCACACCACTATTCTCTGCCGGTTTTGCATTACCGCAACCGGTAATATTACCGATCAATAATGTTGAAGCAAGTATTATTGATAATATTTTTCTTTTAAACATAATAATCATTCCCTTTCTGTAAAATGCAACTAAATTGCATTTGCAACACTGTTGCATATTACATCATAGGAAATGAATTGTCAATGGTTTTTGCAACATTGTTGCATTTTATTTATTACAATCCTCACACTTTCCGATTATCATTGTTTTTGAAGAATTAATATCAAGTCCGTATATCTGATGCAGTTTTTCCTCAAACTCTTCAACAAATTCGTTCTCAAGATGGAATATCTTCCCGCATTCACTACACTGCGCATGAATATGTTTATCACAATGACTATGACTATCAGAATACTGATAATACCATGAATCCTGATTGGGTTCCTTATATCTGACAAGTTCTCCCTGTTCACATAGCCGGTCAAGATTTCTATAAACTGTAGTCCTGTTTATGCCTTCCACCTCATCTTTAAGATAGTTATATATTTCCCGGGCCGTGAATCTTTTTTCTAAATTAGATTTTAAATATAATATTATATATTCTCTTGCTTTTGTCTTATACATATTCAATTCATCCATATCTTCTGAAATATAGTGCGTTAATGCGTTCTTCTGCGCAAAATAATATATTACTATAATCAGAAAATCAACTGTCTTACTATACTCTGCCGAGTTTTGGCCCGACTATATTCTTCTTATTATTTTGAATCGTGTTAAATTTTTTCGCATTAAATCCTGATATCATTTTCCAAAAGCATCTCTTCCGTAAAAATATCGGTTAACCAAAATGCAGCTAAGACAGGGATAAAACAGTATGTTGCCACACCTCCCACGCTTTTAAGAAACATCTTGAAGTTATAAATTCTTACCTCATTTTGAGAAAGTTCAGATATATTAATCGGGGATGTCTCGGCTATACCCAAAAAAAACGCCGATACATAAAGGATTGCCGTAAGAATAATGAAAGTCACTATAAGTTTTATAAATGCCCTGCCTCTGATATTTCTCGCCGAGAGAAAAAATATAACCAGCGATATCAGACTGCACGGTATGGAAAATGCAGATCCGGATGAAAAAGACAATATAAATGCGACTATCAAAAGTATACATCCGAAAAACAGTATCAGCATGCTTCTATGTAAAGGTGCATTTTTCGAAAACATCTGAACTATTCGGATAATGACAAAAATACCGTAAGCAAGAAACGCCGCTATATGAAAAAACGCACCATAGGCATAATTATTTCCATACAGATAATACCAATGCAAAGCGGCTGCTATAATTGCAGCAACAGATATTATTATTTCAAATAGATATATAAATTTCTTTCGTTTTCTGTATATCTTTTTTTGCTCATCCATTTTGCATATACGCCTCTGTAAATTCAGAATTGAAGACTCTGATCATTTATTTACGCTTCGCCTGCTTTTTTTCTTCCATCTTTTGTTTTTTGATTTTTTCCTGTTTTTTCTTTTCGCTCGCTTTTGCTTCCTTTTGCATTATGCCGAGCTTTTCATCCAGCACCTTGGAAGACGCTTTATATAATATCTTGCCGGCATCATTTATAAATTTTGAATTATCAATTATTTTCAGAACATCTTTAACTTCTGCCTGCGTCTTATCCTTAAGTTTATCCATCAGTTCTTTATTATTCTCCACATATTTGATAAGCGCGTTAGTACCTCTATTCACCGCCAACTTTACATAACTATCATACTTAAAACTGGAGAACACTGCATTTAGCTCTAAGGATTTCTGACCTGACGGGTTCTTAACGGCTAACCCAAGCAGTAGATTTGCAACAGATCTTGAATTAACCTTCTCATGAGCATATTTACCAACCACTACCTTATCAATATATTCATCAAATTTATCATTATAATTTTCAACCGATTCCTTAACCCGTTTTTGAACTATACTCCAGATAGGAAGCGAATCTCCTTTGGATAATCCTACAGTTGCTTTAAATGCAGGATTTAATGAGAGGTCATTAATTTTGCTAATAAATTTATCATTATCCAGAGTTTCTTTATATATTTTCTTAAGATCATCTATGGATGGGTCGTCACTTATCCTATCAAGATAATCTCTGGTTATATAAGCCTGTGCATAATCCCAGGTAGAATATACTGAGTTCTTAAGCAGCACCTTATTAGACTTATAATATTCATCTCTTTTATCCTTAAAATAATCATCTATTTTAAGACCTGTAAAGTTATGATTTAGTTTTTTTAGATTCTTAAGAATCTTATTCTGCATAAGTTCTATTGTTTTTTCATCCCTGATATTGTTCTTAATTGCAGCAAGCTGTTTATAATCATCAATAAATTCTTTTGAACCGGAAAATTTACTAATAATCGTGGACTTAAATTCTTTGCATTTAATATCCTTGACGGATGCTTCATTTCCTCCTAATTCAGCGATATCAGACTTCAGCTCGTTATGCATTTGATTAAATGCATTAACTGTTGCTATACCCTTATCATTGAATCTACTCATTATCTCATATCTTTTTGCGCTTTCCGGAGTTCTGTGAGATCTGTATTTTGGCTTATGCTCAGTCTGATACTTTTTACTCTGATCCAGCATTTTATTATACTTCTCTGCTATCTGTCCCATGGTAAGATCATTATTTTTTCTATATAGCAGCGCATCAATGCAATCATTTAAGCTCTTGGTAAACTCCTGATAATCCTTAGGTCCTTCAGCAGCTGAACCGAAATTTGCCTCCTTATTTTTCTGAGCATTTGAAAACTCATTTCTAAAAGCCAGGAGATCTGACGCCATTTCATCAAGCATATCATCCATCGCAAAACTATATGCTATGGCCTCATCTTCAAATGAAGCGTTCTTCAGTAAACCATACGTTTTTTCATCTGCTGCAAGTGATCCTTCAGTAGGGATATTCAGATCGGTGGAGCCAGTCGTAAGATTTTCATATATAGACTCTTTTCTATCTGCTTCATTATCAATCTGCGGTTTTTTCTCTTCCTTTATTTCCTCTATAGGCTCCGGCTCATCTGAATTGTCATCAAATAAAGGAAAGTCATCTATAATCTCAAAGTCATTATTATCAGGCATTTTTATATTAGCATTCAGTTTCTGATTATTACTTAGAAACTGCAGACCTATAATAATATTCTCGGCGTCCTTTTCGCCGTCATCCATAGTCTTAACAAGATCTAAAAATTTTTTAAGGTTATCTTTGGTCTGAATATACTGATAGAAGTCATTAATATTCTTTGTACATTCTTTCAGTCTATCATCTGTAAATCCATCGGCCACTTCCTCATCCAGATCATCTATAGGATTCTGGAAGTCATAGATCTTATCAACAA
>CAMOCO010000004.1 GCA_946610715.1 uncultured Clostridia bacterium
TATTATTCCATGAATGATACCCAGCTGGTTCATCATGAATTTTTCACCTTTAACTACCACTGCCCTCTGGGTCTTATAGGTTTTCTTTGCTTTTTCCTTATAATTCTGCACATAGCTGTCCTCGGAATTAAGGGATGTATCCGCAGCCAGAAAATCAGTAACTTTTCCTTTAAGCTCCGGGTGAGCATTTCTTATATATTGATAGGTTATTTCCTTAAGAAATGTGAGGGCCCCGTTTCCATCCGTTACCGCGTGAAAGACCTCCAGATTTATCCTGTTTTTATAATATGTAAGTCTGAAAAGGTGATTACGGTTATTATCCGGATCTATATACATACATGGATAAGTATGTTCCATTTCAACCTTGGGGAAGGGATTGGGATTTGCCTCAAGATAATACCAGAAAATCCCCTTCTTCAGACAAAACTGAAACATATCAAAATAAGGCAGCACCTGTTCCAGTGCTTTCTGCAGGAGATTTTCATGAATATTCTCCTTTAAAAGCACGGAAACTCTGTAGACATTACTAAGCCCCTGCCTTGCAATTACCGGGAACAGATTACCCGTATTATCCAGTTTATCCCATTTTAAATGTTTTCTACGTCCTGCCATATTATCATCCGCCACTACGTAATATTGGGGATTACGGCACACCCCGGCCGTAATCCCCCAAATAATGCATAAAACCGATTAAAGATACTTTATAATTTTATCAAGAACACCCTTCATATGTTCATCAACCAATCCGAAATCCATTTCCCTGAAGCTCCATGCCGCTCTTCCGATTCCGTATTTTTCAAATATCTCATTAATATATTGATACCATATTAAAGTATCCTCCGGGGAAGCAAGATTTATAACTCCGTATTCTCCGCAATAAAGAGGAACATTCCTTTCCTCTGCCACATCTATAGCTTCTTTAAACTGAAGTTCAAAATACTCCGCACTCATTTTAGCTTCGGGATCAAGTCCGTCAAACCCCAGTGCAACATGGGACATTTCCTTCTCGGAAGCTTTTTTCATCTCATCATAAGTGGCATCTATTGAAATCCTGAACTCGGGTCTCATGCCCTGAACCCAGTAAGCTCCCTGATGCGTAAAGATAAGCGGCTCATAGCAATGAAAATTATAAATTATATTTTCATCATAAGGATCTCTCAGATCCTTAACCGCTTCTACGGAATTATTCCAGTATCCCCCTACCAGAATTTTCACATCCGGTGCTATGGCACGTATTCTTTCTATACATTTATAGGAGATATCATTCCACTTCTCTGAATATTCTTTATCCGTAACCTCATTAAGCAGTTCAAAAGCCACTCTTTCGCCTATGTTACCGTATTTTTCGGCAAATTTTTCCCATAATCTATAGAATCTTTCCTGATAATCATTATTATCGAAAAAGCCTTCTTCCTTTTCTCCGTCATCGAAGGAATATCCGAAGGTCTTATGAAGATCCAAGATCATGTTAAGACCGTATTTTTCGCACCACTGCACGGCATTGTCGATATAGCCGAAACCGGATTCCTTATAGGTGCCGTCAGTCTCTTCAACCAGATTATAATCAACCGGAACTCTGACATGATCAAGACCCCATTCACTGATGGTTTTTATATCCTCTTCTTTTATAAAATTATCATATCTTTCCTTTGTATGATCACACTGTGACAGCCATCCCCCAAGATTTATCCCATGCTTATACCCTTTCCATTCTTTCATTGCATCTCTCCTTAAATCTAAATCTTACTTATCCGCTTCGCAATAAATGCATCTGTAGATTCTTCTTTCAGAATCCGTCAGCTTGAATATATGATCGATTCCGGGCTCAATAGCGGTGATACATCTGGGATTCTTGCATTTTTTAATATTAACAAGCCTCTCCGGAAGATCAACTCTCTTTTTCTCAATTGTAACCCCGTCCTTTATTATGCTGACTGTAACTGTGGGATCTATATATCCGATAACATCCAGATTTATATCATATTCATCTTTATCAATCTTGATGATATCCTTTTTGCCCATTTTCTCGGACTTAACATTCTGTATCAGCGCAACGCTGCAGTCCAGCTTGTCCAGCCCCAGGTCATAATATATTTTCATGGCATTTCCCGCTGTAATATGATCCAGTACTATGCCGTTTTGAATACTGTCAATTTTCATAATCCGAACCCCTTCCTTATTTTACTAAAAACACAGCAGCCTGTCACTCCGAAATCCCCAGCAGTGTAAGTATAAGCGCCATTCTGACATATTTTCCGTTCATAACCTGTCTGAAATATGCGGCTCTCGGATCTTTATCGACCGCTGTGGCAATTTCATTTACTCTCGGAAGCGGATGAAGTATTCTCATATCCTCTTTTGCCAGCTTCATTTTCGCCTTATCGAGTATATATGTATCTTTAAGTCTTACATAATCAGCTTCATTAAAGAATCTCTCCCTTTGTACTCTTGTCATATAAAGTACATCCAGTTTTCCGATATTTTCTTCCAGCGACTCCACTTCTTCGTACATAAGACCCGCAGGCTTTATAACCTCGGTAATAATATACTCCGGGACCTTAAGTTCCTTGGGTGAGATGAGGACGAATTTTACATTTTTATATCTTGATAATGCTTTGATGAGACTGTGTACCGTACGTCCGAATTTAAGGTCACCGCAAAGTCCTATGGTAAAATCATCCAGATGTCCTTTTTCTTCTATTATGGTAAGAAGGTCTGTAAGTGTCTGAGTGGGATGATTATGACCACCATCGCCGGCATTTATAACAGGCACCGGTGAATACATGGAAGCCAGTTTCGGCGCACCCTCATTTGGATGACGCATGGCTATTATATCAGCGAAGCAGCCCACTACTCGTACCGTATCCTCAACACTCTCACCCTTTGTTGCCGAAGATGAAGATGCCTCGGAAAAACCAAGAACATTTCCGCCGAGCTCCATCATAGCCGATTCAAAACTCAGTCTCGTCCTGGTGCTTGGCTCATAGAAAAGTGTTGCCAATTTTTTACCATGACACTTATCGCTGTATTTTTCTTTATCTTTAATAATATTCTGTGCAAGGTGAAGAATTCCGTCTATCTCCTCCTTGGTCAGATCCATGGGATCTATTAAATGCTGCATTTTAATTCCTCCCTGTAAAATCAATTATGATAAAGCCCCGAGAAATGTCCCAGGGCTGATCATTATCAATAATTATTAATAAGTGTATACATAACCGCCTTTTCTGCATGGCGTCTGTTCTCTGCCTCGTCCAGAATAGTTTCAAGATGCTTTTTCTCAACACTCTCGGAAATCTCAAAACCGACATGCATAGGCATGTCATGGAATACTATGGCATTGCTGCCTTCCAGAAGCTCATCATTTATCTGATACGGCATCATCTTGGCAAGGGTTTCTTCCTTCTGCTTCTGATATGCCGGGTTGTTAAAGAATTCCATATCAACCCATGTGTCGGTATACAGAATGTCCATATCCTTCACATATGTCTTCGCTTCTTCCATTGACATTGTAGGATCAAGTTCAATATAATATCCGCCGGCCTTTGCTTCCTCATAAAAATCAGGACCGCATGCCGTGTTATTTACAAGCGGTGTAAGACCGTAAATGGTGCCCATCTTCATCTTGGCAAAGAATTCCACCAAAGAATTAAATACATTATTCTTTGCTCCGATATAGAGAAGCTTCACATTCAGGCTTCCGAACTTTTCCAGAATCGTAAGTGCATCGGCAAGAATCTGACACGGATGGAATGAACTGTCACATCCGTTGATGAAAGGAACCGTAACATTTTCACCAAACAGTTCCACTGTTTCATTTTTCACCAGACGGGCCATGATAATGTCAACATTTCTGCAAACATACTTTATTTCGGAAACCGGTTCTCCCAAAACAAAATTGGAATCCTCCCACAACTGGTTAAAATAGCTTCCTCCCAGCTCTGTAATACCTGTAGCAAAGGAAAGGAAGGTTCTTGTAGAGGTCTTTTCAAACAAGGAATAAAGCTTCTTCCCTTTAAGTGATTCAGCATATTTTGCCGGATCCTTCTTCATATCAAGTGCCAGCTCAAGAATCCCCATCAGCTCCTCAGCAGTAAAATTCTTGAAATTCAGCATATTTTTCATATTCTTATCCTCGCATCTTTTTTCTATTCTCATATCTGAGTATATAAACTCTTCGCTGCTATTCACAGCAGCAACTCTTCTGCCATTCTAACATACACCTATGGTGAGGGCAATTATTTTCCAGTCAGGTCTTCCACCTTCGGAAAATCATTTTCCACAAGGGTAATACGTACTTTATATTCCTTTCCGTTCGGATCGGTAAGTATAAATATTCCCGGCTCCTTTTTAAGGAATTCAACATTCAAATCACAATGCTTTCCTGCGTCATCTTCGAATTCCACAATCTTTCCCTTGAAATATTTCTCGTCCTCTGAAGTGACCGTCCAGTCACTCTGCATCTCAATTCCCAGCTCTGCATTAACATCGATTACTGTTATGACATCAACCTCCGGTACTATAAATTTGCTATATCCGCCAAAACCCAAAATAACCGCAAGTGTTATGCAGGTTGCTATGATTCTTGTTTTCTTCTGACCCAGCACTCCCGCTATGAACAGCGCTATAACTGCTGCACAGTATATAACATTAATAATGTTATTCACCGGATTGGTGCTGAGATTTCTGATGGATGCCACAATATGTATTCCAAGTATTCCCGTTGCAACAGACAGTATAATTGCCGAAAGGATGTTATCCTTCTTAATGAACCAGGCTATAAAAGCTCCCGGAAGGGTAAGGCAGGTTATGATAAACCAGTATTTGTAATAACCGAAAAGCTGCCACCCCATACTGTTAAATGGAACCTGTACAAGATATACCAGCGGCTGGGAAATCAGAAAGAATACAAATGTCTTAAGAGCTGCTTCCCAATGCTTTTTACAATTGACAATGATTATTACGGCAGGAAGAAGCCATCTCTCCTCCGTAACAGCTATATTATGTAAAAAATTTTTATCGGGAACCAGAAGCGCTATAAGCCCTACATATATTCCCATTATAATGGCAAAGATAATAACCTTTACCCATGTCATATTAATTCCGCCGAACAGCTTCTTCAGCATATCAGTCCACCATCCTGAATAATTATTATAGTTTAAGCATTCTTATATTCTGCCAGTTTTTCAGCCAGATCCGTCTTCTCCCAGGGAAGATCTATATCAGTTCTTCCAAAATGTCCGTAAGCAGCCGTCTGCTTATATATCGGTCTTCTGAGATCCAGCATTTTTATGATTCCCGCCGGGCGCAGATCAAAATTCTCTCTTATGATTTCAACCAGCTTTTCATCGGATATAACGCCTGTTCCAAAGGTATCCACATATACGGATGTAGGTCTCGCAACACCGATTGCATAGGACAGCTGGACCTCACACTTTTCGGCAAGCCCCGCTGCAACAATATTCTTGGCCACATATCTTGCTGCATAAGCTGCAGATCTGTCAACCTTTGTAGGATCCTTTCCCGAAAATGCTCCGCCACCGTGACGCGCATATCCGCCGTAGGTATCCACTATTATCTTTCTTCCCGTCAGACCCGAATCACCATGTGGTCCTCCGATCACGAAACGTCCTGTAGGATTAATATAAAATTTTGTATTCTCATCAACCATTTCTTCCGGAAGCACTTCATCAAATACATATTTTTTGATGTCATTATGAATCTGCTCCTGTGTAACCTCTTCACCATGCTGGGTGGAAAGAACCACCGCATCAAGTCTTGCGGGATGTCCCTCCTCATCATATTCAACAGTAACCTGTGTCTTTCCGTCAGGTCTGAGATACGGCAGGGTTCCGTTCTTTCTGACTTCTGTAAGCTTTCTCGAAAGTTTATGAGCAAGCGATATCGGGTATGGCATAAGCTCAGGTGTTTCGGTTGTGGCATAACCGAACATCATTCCCTGATCTCCTGCACCTATAGCCTCTATCTCTTCATCACTCATCTGATTTTCTTTTGCCTCAAGTGCCTTATCAACTCCCATGGCTATATCAGCACTCTGTTCATCTATGGCTACTATAACTCCACAGGTGTCACAGTCAAAACCGTATTTTGCTCTGTCGTAGCCTATTTCTCTTATAGTATCTCTCACGGTTTTCTGAATATCTACGTATGCACTGGTGGATATTTCTCCCATGATCATAACCAGGCCTGTCGTGACCGTTGTCTCACAGGCAACACGACTGTTGGGGTCCTGACGAAGCATCTCATCAAGAATCGCATCTGATATCTGGTCGCATATCTTATCCGGATGTCCCTCCGTAACTGACTCAGATGTAAATAGTCTTCTTTCCATTTTTTCCTCCTTAAAAAATCCGGCTGCCAGCACAGCCGGATCAGATTTTCTGGTTGCTACACTTTATAATTTTTGTATAGAGTAAATATGTTCTTTTATGGTTCTTGCTTCACCCGGAGCAAGCTCTGCATAACCTGATTCCTCATTATGCATAGGCAGATTAGGTGCATCTATCATCCAGGTTATGGGTTCGGGACATATAAATCCCTTGTCTCCCTGATAATTCCAGAATATCCAGAACATAAATCCCCTGTCAACCTCATAACGTATTTCCTTGCGGGATGAAACATCAGATATAATGGCTCCTCTGAACTCTTTTCCATCCACATCAGAAGTTACTACAGGATATACATCATTGTCAATAACATGTTCTACCGGAACCATGGAGCCTGTCTGATACTGCTTATCATGATTATCCAGCGGTACTGTCTCAGTGGTAGGCAGGAACTTTGGTCCAAGAAGCCACCTTTCTTCTCCGATAGTGGCAAATATTCTGGTATCCAGCGCTTTTCCATCCTCTGTAAACGGAGCATTGATACATGTATGATTACAGATACTGTAAGGCAGCTGCCTGTCTGAATTATTGGTTATCGTAACCTCATAATTCATGCCGTCATCATTTAGAACAAAAGTAAAATCCGCAGTGAATTTTACCGGAAATACAGAAAACAGCGGGTCCTTCTCATCATAGACATATCTTGTTTTCCCTATCGCCTGACTGTTTCTTACTTCAGTACTTACTATATCATGTTCTCTGTTATGAAGGAAACCGTGGAGAAAATTCCCCTCCGGATCATTTGGTTCAAAACGGTATGTATAATCTGTCGCCTTAAGCACACCATTTCCCAGCCTGTTCCCATAGAATAGTGTCGGCAGTCCGTAGAGAACCGATTCTTTTTTTAATTCTTCGATTGAAAGCTTTTCATCAAATCTGAAAAACTCTATTCCCATCTTTTCATTTCTCATACGAAGCAGATTACTTCCCATAAAAGGCGCGATCATTGCATTATAATCACCCGATTTTAGTAATATCACGTCCTTATCTTTATATTTTCCAACTTCTGCAGATACTGACATTTACCTCACCTCCCGTAATATGATCCTTTTAACCTTACATATTATAAATCAATTGCTTTTCTTAACTCTTCGGCAGTAGCTGACTGTTCCTCATCCGTAAAACTTTTATGGCTCCACTCAAGTCCGAGTTTATCATCATCAAATCTCGGAATAATATGAACATGGAGATGGAATACAGTCTGTCCTGCAGCTTCCCCGTTATTCTGGAGAACATTAACTCCGTCACAGCCTGTGACCTTTTTTACTGCTGCTGCTATCTTCTTTGCCAGTGGCATAATCTTCGCAGCAACCTCATCATCTGCCTGAAACAGATTGTCAAAATGCTGTTTGGGGATAATAAGAGCATGGCCCCTGTTTGCGGGACTTGCATCCAGTATAACATTAAATTCTTCATCTTCATATATGCTGTTCGTAGGAAAAACTCCATTTGCCAGCTTACAGAAAATACAATCATCCTTTATCATTTTTCATCCTCCTCAATGTTAAGAAAATGTACTGTAGAAAATTATATCATTTCCACCTGCTAATATCAAAAGTATATTTAATCTCCTTGAGTTTTAAGTGTCACTATTATATAATCTAAGGTAGCTGTTTTTTGTAAAAAACGTGTGAACAAAGACTAAAGAAGGGAAGGTATCAAACTTATGAAATTCGGTTACTTTGATGATGCTGCAAAAGAGTATGTCATCACTTCGCCAAGAACTCCCTATCCATGGATCAACTACCTTGGAACAGAGAGTTTCTTTTCACTGATCTCAAATACGGCCGGTGGATATCATTTCTACAAAGATGCCCGTATGAGACGTATCACAAGATATCGTTACAACAATGTACCGGTGGATTTAGGAGGACGTTATTTTTATATTAACGATGATGGAGTTGTATGGAATCCCGGCTGGTCTCCTGTTAAGACCGAGCTTGACTTTTATCAGTGCCGTCACGGAATGGGCTATACCGTGATCACAGGTAAGAAAAAAGAGCTTAAAGCCGAAGTTACATTCTTTGTACCTCAGGGTTATAACGGAGAGATCCAGAAAGTAGTTCTCAAGAACGAAGGAACAACACCAAAATCATTTACACTTTTCTCATTCCTTGAATGGTGCTTATGGAATGCCGAAGATGATTCTACAAACTTCCAGAGAAACTTCAATACCGGTGAAGTTGAAGTTGAAGGATCTACTCTTTTCCATAAAACTGAATATAAAGAGCGTCGCGATCATTTTGCATTCTATACTGTCAACAGCGATATTGATGGTTATGACTGTGACAGAGAGAGCTTCCTTGGTCTTTATAACGGATTTGATAAGCCTGATGCAGTTTTTGCTGATGAATCCAAGAATTCAAAGGCTGACGGCTGGTCACCTATCGCATCACATTCAATCAAGATTTCTCTTGCCCCCGGTGAAGAAAAAGCCCTTATCTTCATACTCGGCTATGTTGAAAACGGTGAGAACAAGTGGAATGCTGACGGAACCATGAATAAATCCAAGGCTTATGACATGATTGCCCAGTTTGACAGCGTTGAAAAGGTAGACGCTGCATTCGACGCAAATAAGGCAATGTGGGATGAGCTCCTTTCAAAATATAAGGTTGATACTCCTGATGACAAGGTTAACAGAATGGTTAACATCTGGAATCAGTATCAGTGCATGGTTACATTCAATATGTCAAGAAGTGCTTCTTACTTCGAGTCCGGTATCGGACGTGGAATGGGCTTCCGTGATTCAAATCAGGATCTTCTCGGATTCGTTCACCAGATTCCTGACAGAGCCCGTGAAAGAATTCTCGATCTTGCCGCTACTCAGTTTGAAGACGGCGGATGTTTCCATCAGTATCAGCCTCTTACAAAGAAGGGAAATGATACTCTCGGCGGTAACTTCTCAGATGATCCGATGTGGATGATAATGTCTACAGCTGCATATATCAAAGAAACAGGTGATTATTCAATTCTTGATGAGCAGGTTCCTTATCGTAATGATCCGTCTCTTGCTCAGTCAATGATGCACCACCTGAAGCAGTCCTTCTACAAGGTTACAAAGGAAGTTGGTCCTCACGGACTTCCGCTTTCAATGAGAGCTGACTGGAACGACTGTCTGAACCTTTCATGCTGGTCAGATACTCCGGGAGAAAGCTTCCAGACATATACATCTCCTAAGTATGGAGACAAAGGATTTTCAGATGTAGCTGAATCTATATTCGTTGCAACACTCTTTACTTATGCAGGACCGGATTATGTGGCACTTTGCAAATATAAGGGTGATGAAGAAGAAGCTGCAAAAGCTCAGGCTGAAATCGACAAGATGAAAGAAACCATTAAGAAGTTCGGTTGGGACGGCGACTGGTTCATCAGAGCTTATGATGATCTTGGACGTAAGGTAGGTTCCAAGGAATGTGAAGAAGGTAAGATATTCATCGAGCCTCAGGGCTTCGGTATCATGTCTGATATCGGTAAAGAAGAAGGATGGGCAGAAAAGGTTATCGATTCTGTTGAAGAACGTCTCGGTTGCAAATACGGTCTCGTACTCAATAACCCTGCTTTCACAAAGTACTATATCGAGTATGGTGAAATCTCCACTTATCCGGCCGGTTACAAGGAAAATGCCGGTGTATTCTGCCACAACAATGCATGGATGATCTGTGCGGCAGCTTATGCAGGACATGGTAATAAGGCATTTGACTGGTATTCAAGAATAGCTCCTGCTTTTCTTGAGGACATTTCAGATCTTCACAGAACAGAGCCATATGTATATGCACAGATGATAGCCGGTAAGGATGCCGGAAGAAGCGGTGAGGCTAAGAACTCATGGCTTACAGGTACAGCTGCATGGAACTTTGTGGCAATCAGCCAGTACATTCTCGGTATCAAGGCTGACTGGGACGGACTTAAGGTTAATCCTTCAATTCCATCAGATTGGGACGGCTTCAAGGCTACAAGAAAATACCGCGGTGCTTCATATGAAATAGAAGTACAGAATCCTGATCATGTTGAATCAGGCGTTAAATCTATAACTGTTGACGGACAGGCAATCGAAGGAACAGTTCTTCCTACCTTTGCTGACGGAACACATAAGGTAGTTGTAGTACTTGGTTAATTTTAAACCGGGTGATTCCATTTCGGAACCACCCGGTTACTTTTATATCATAACAATTTTCTTATCCGATGTATCAGTTCTTACAGATCAAACCGGACAATCAGTCTATTCTTATCATGTTCATCCTTCAGTATAACTGCTGCATTTTTTGAATTTGCATCATTTGGTATATATATATAAGGATATAACGTATCTCCCTTTACCGACTGCATCTTATATTCTGCTCTAAAGCCCTTAAGTGAATCCATTTGAGAGAGAATATCCTCCGGAAGCACACTCATGGCAATAGCGACATATTGTCCGTTATTTACATGATGATTTGTATCTATATATTGTTCGGTAACCACTATGGGTTCTCCCTTAACCATCTTTGATTCATCCGAAACAATTATCTTTCCTTTTTCGAATTCTTTATCCAGCGGTTCGGAAATACCGTAAGCCTCTATCTCCTCTTCAGGAATTCTTCGCACCGGAATTCCCGTTGTCGAATTTACATATGCCCATTCGGAATATGCATATACGAGAAGTTCCCCTGTCTCAGCATTTTCAATGGTAAAATTTCTTATGCCCACAAAATATTTAAAGCCGGATGCCCAGGTTGACACTTTAATATTCTCACAATACTTCGGGAATCTGTTAACCTTTATCTGCCATGACGTCAACATCCAGACCGTTCCCTGCTGCTTCAGCCATTTAATCCCCACACCTCTGTCCTCTGATTCAAAGGTGCAGCAGTCCTGAAAATAATTAATTACTGATAATATGCCTGCTTTTTTAGTTTCCGTAATCTCACTATATCTGACTCTCGTATTGTAATAGTACATTTTAGTCTGCCCCTAGTCTTCCACACCGAGTTCTTTGAGGATCCTGATCATATCCTCCACAGTGTTTATTTCTTCATTCAGTTTTTCCGAAGGAATCTCCACGTTGAACTCCTCCTCCAAAATAACCACAAGTTCATATAGATCCAGCGAATCAAGAGCCAGATCGTCCTTGAAAGATGTATCCTGTGTGATTTCCGTGGATTGAATGGATAGAAAATCCTCAAGTATTTCTACAAATTTATCATATATCATATTGAATCGCCTCCTGATGCTAATATTAAAAATCAAGTTTTACCCAAGGTCATTCTATACAAATGCTAAAAGAGTGTCAAATACTATTCTATGAAAGAAGTAAGAACCTATTCAATGAATGAATCAGGAACCTTACTGAAGATTTAACTTTTTATTGATTATATAAATATTTGCTATCATCACCGGCAGCAGCATTACTACATGAACCAGCAGCACTGTCAGTACTGCCTGAATTTCAATGTTTGAAAGAGTTGTATCAGCACTTCTCATTGCCATTAATGCTATATTGTTATATTTACTCTTCTGAGAAAAGTATATTGTGATGACTGACATTATAATACCTGCTACTACAGTAATAGCTGACACTGCATACGGAAGTAATCTGCTGTTTGAATTTATAAGATTCTTGGAAATGCTGATTCCCAGCTTTATCAGCCATATATAGAATAGATAAATGATTACTATTGTTACTACCATTGCCACAAACAGCATAACCACATCAAGCTTTGATGAACCGGAATGATAATAATCTTTCATGGATGAATCCACATTATGAAAAAATTCTCTTCTCAGGTCATCATTAGTTAAAGTAGACATGAAGTAGAAGAACACCAGTAATACCCCACCTATTATCACCTGAACTATATCAGCCAGAAAGTCCGCCAGAATATGGGTTGTTCCCTTAACCGGAAGTGTATTCAGCAGATATCCCTCATCTCCCAGAAAGGATTTATTGAATCTATTGATAGTCTGGGCAACCAGATAAAATGATGCAGCTGAAATTGCCATAAGAGAAAAAGCTCTTACAAAACCGGACAGAAGCTCCCCTACTTCTCCGGCATATTCATTACTGTTATCCACTAGGGAAAAAATTATGCCAATTATAACGATCACTGCTGACACAATTAAAATACTTTTCGCCCTGCTCTTCATTTCAAATTTAAATCTTTTTCCTAACATCTGAATTCCTCCCTGAATATCTCATCTATGGACATATTTTTCTCTTCTCTTAATTCATCTGCCGGCTTATGCTTTAGTATCTTTCCTTCTTTAATGAAAATCACATCATCCAGAATATTTTCCACATCCTGTATCAGATGAGTTGAAATAAGAATGGATGCATCCTTTTCATAATTTGTTATTATTGTACGGATGATATAATCTCTCGCAGCCGGATCCACACCTGCGATGGGCTCATCCAGCAGATAAAGCTTTGCCCGTCTTGACATTACCATTATCAGCTGAACCTTCTCCTTAGTTCCCTTGGACATTTTTTTAATCTGCATATCCAGACTTATATCAAGGGATTTAAGCATCTCCTCAGCTCTGGCTGCATCAAAATCCTGATAAAAGGTTTTGAATTCCTTTATCACTTCACTGACCTTCTGACTCTCGTTAAAATAAACTCTGTCCGGAAGATAGGATACCACAGCTTTGGTTTCATGCCCCACTTTCTTACCATCTATCTGCACATCACCTTTGGAATAGCTGAGAAGCCCTGCCATTATTTTTATCAAAGTCGTTTTTCCGCTGCCGTTGGGCCCCAGGAGACCCACGATCTTCCCGGCTTCAATCTCCAGATCAAAATCATTAAAGACCTCTGTTTTACCATATGACTTATATAAATTCTGTATACTTATCAGATTACTCATTTAATTACCTCCCGTCTTCTTTGGACTTTTCTTAAGGTAATCCTCAAGCCTCATTACCATATCCTCATCGCTGTAACCCAGCTCATACATTTTTTCCGTAAATTTCCTAAGTATATCCTCACAAATATTATTCTTCACAGTGTCATCCACAGACTCTGCAACGAATCTGCCTGATGTTCTTTGTGAATAGAGAATACCTTCATTTTCAAGTGTCTGAAGTGCCTTCTGCATAGTATTGGGGTTTACTCCCGCTTCAATCGCCAGCTCTCTTACTGAAGGTATCTTACTACCCGGGCTGAGTATACCGCCGGCAATATCTCTTTTTATTTTATCCATTATCTGCAGATAAATAGGCGTATCATTTTCAAACTTCCATGCCATACATTATCTCCTCTCCGATGCTATATCTCCTCTCTGCTATTTTAACCATGGTTTGAATTCATACAGCTCCAATCAAAAAACTGTATTACTGTACTATTCACATAGTACAATAATACAGCTAATACAATTTGTCAAGAATTAATTATTTCCGATCCGGCTTTTTCTCAGATTGTTCACATTTTTTCAAATACTGATCATTCACCTTATCTTAAGTACTCACAAGCTGCAATGGCCGCATAAGCGCCATCCGCACAGGCAGTGGTAACCTGCCTCAGTGTCTTGGCTCTGCAGTCTCCTGCAACGAATACACCGGGTGTCATGGTAATTGTATCATCCTTTGCGTCAAAATAGCCTCTCTGATCCGTGGCAGCCACATTTGTAAATGCCTTATTATCCGGCACAAGTCCCACGGCCAGGAATACTCCGTCGCATTCTGCCACACGTTCCTCACCATTTTCCGAATAACGGACTCCTGTAATACGCCCCTCCTGTACCTCATAGGAGAGCACCTTCGTACCTGTATGAGCTTCAATGTTGGAATGTCCGAACAGCTGATCCTGAAGCTTCTGATCGGCTGTAAAATAAGGCATATCCTGAAGGATTATCAGCTTGCTTACAATATCAGCCAGCAGGTTTGCCTCTACAAATGCAGAATTACCTCCGCCAACCATCACTACTGTCTTATCCCTGTAGAAATCGCCGTCACATACAGCGCAGAAGCTGATGCCATTTCCGATAAGCTCCTCCTCCCCGGGAAGTCCCAGTACCCTGTGGGTTGTGCCTGTGGCAAGAATGACAGTACGCCCGTCATAGGATCCACCCTCTGCAGTTTTAACTGTAAACCCTTCACCTGTTTTCTCTACTCCGTTAACCTCCTCAAAGGTCACCTTTGCTCCCTGCTTGATGGCCTGATCCAGAAACTTTTCCGCAAATTCATCTCCGCTGATGGAATCAAATCCCGGAATATTTTCCACCTTGGGAGAATTGACTATCTGTCCTCCGAATACACTCTTTTCTATTACAAATACAGACTTTCCGCTGCGCAGTCCGTAAACTGCAGCAGTAAGTCCGGCAGGACCTCCGCCCACCACTATAATATCATACATACTGTCTCCTCCGATTTATAGCCTTCTTTAATTACCTTCATAGTCAAATAAAAGAGCTCAGAGCCGGTAATAAATCAGCTCTGAGCCCGGATTATATTTCGCGTATAACCTGTTTAAATTTCTCGTATAACTTGTTTAAACAAGCTGTTAATTATACGTTATGTGCCTTCATCCATTCAACAGCTGCGCTGTCTCCCTCGTATCTGGTTCCGTCCGGATCAATGATAGTCGGAGTCTGAAGAATGTTCAGTTGTCTTGCTATATCCATATTCTGTGAGCAATTTACTTCATTATATTCAAGTCCTGCAAGGCGAAATCTCTGTTCTGCACCCTTGCACTTCGGGCAATGGTCCTTAACATACATTGTAGGTACACCTGATGCGGTATCGGCAGCTGCTGAAGTCTCCGTCTTCTCATCAGCCTTTGATACAGCTGCATTAGTGATTGTCTCCTCTTTCTCAGGTGCGGCAGGGCCTTCATGAGTCAGTCTGCTGGCAGCTATATTATATTCTACACGATCCTCAAATTCCTGAGCCTTTCCGTCATTCCAGTTCTGAACCGGTCTGTAATAGCCTGTAATACGGCTGTATACCTCTGTTTTCTCACCGCAATGAGGACATGTATATACTTCACCTACAAGATATCCATGATTTCTGCATACTGAGTATGTAGGAGACATTGTATAATACGGAAGTCTGTAATTCTCGGCAATCTTACGAACAAGTGTTGCTGCAGACTTCCAGTCAGGAAGCTTCTCACCGAGGAATGCATGGAATACTGTTCCTGATGTATAAAGTGTCTGAAGCTTATCCTGAACATCCAGAGCTGAGAATATATCATCTGTATATCCTACAGGAAGATGTGATGAATTTGTATAATATGGTGTTCCTTTCATATTAGCTGTAATAATGTCAGGGAACTGCTCTATATCATGCTTTGCAAAACGGTATGTTGTAGACTCTGCAGGTGTTGCTTCAAGATTGTACAGATCTCCGTACATTTCCTGATAATCCGAAAGTCTCTCTCTCATATGATTGAGAACATCAACAGCAAACTTCTGTGTCTCTTCATTTGTAAGATCCTTCTTGAGCCACTTTGCATTAAGTCCTACTTCGTTCATTCCGATAAGACCGATGGTTGAAAAATGATTATCAAATGTTCCGAGATATCTCTTTGTATATGGATAAAGTCCTGTCTCAAGAAGCTTTGTGATAACTGTTCTCTTGGTCTTAAGTGATCTGGCTGAAATATCCATAAGACGATCAAGTCTTGCATAGAAATCAGCTTCATCCTTAGCAAGATATGCAATACGCGGAAGGTTAATGGTAACAACGCCAACCGATCCTGTTGACTCACCGCTTCCGAAGAATCCGCCTGACTTCTTGCGAAGTTCTCTGAGGTCAAGTCTGAGACGGCAGCACATACTTCTTACATCACTTGGTTCCATATCGGAATTAATATAATTTGAAAAATACGGAGTTCCATACTTTGCCGTCATCTCGAAGAGAAGTCTGTTGTTCTCTGTATCATCCCAGTTAAAATCTCTGGTAATCGAATATGTAGGAATAGGATACTGGAATCCACGTCCGTTGGCATCACCCTCGATCATTATCTCGATAAACGCCTTGTTGACCATATCCATTTCCTTCTGGCAGTCACCATAGGTAAAGTCAACCTGTTTTCCGCCTATCCAGCACTGCTCATCCTTCATATCTCTCGGAACTGTCCAGTCCAGAGTAATATTTGTGAAAGGTGACTGTGTACCCCATCTTGAAGGAGTATTAACACCGAAGATAAAGGACTGGATACATTGCTTAACTTCTTTCTGTGTAAGGTTATCTATCTTGATAAATGGTGCAAGATAAGTATCGAATGAAGAAAATGCCTGAGCTCCTGCCCATTCATTCTGCATGATACCAAGGAAGTTAACCATCTGATTGCAGAGTGTTGAAAGATGTCCTGCAGGTGCAGATGTAATCTTGCCGGGCACTCCGCCGAGGCCTTCCTGGATAAGCTGCTTAAGTGACCATCCTGCACAATAGCCTGTAAGCATGCTGAGGTCATGAATATGAATTGCTGCACTTCTGTGTGCATCTGCAATTTCCTGATCATATATTTCGCTGAGCCAGTAATTTGCTGTAATAGCTCCCGAATTTGAAAGGATAAGTCCGCCTACACTATATGTAACCGTTGAATTCTCTTTAACTCTCCAGTCATTGATCTGAAGATAATTATCAACTATATCCTTATAGTTAAGCATAGCGTTCTTAACATTACGAACCTTCTCACGCTGCTTTCTGTAAAGGATATAAGCCTTGGCAACATCAGAATATCCTGCTTCCGAAAGAATCTTCTCAACGCTGTCCTGTATATCTTCTACGGATATTACTTCGTCCTTGATCTTGCTTTCAAAATCACTTGTTACTCTGAGCGCCAGCATATCAACAATGCTTGGATGATACTGCTTCTCACATCCGATAAACGCTTTTTCAATTGCAGCACTGATTTTGGATACATCAAAATCAACTACTACTCCGTCCCTTTTCATTACGCGGTACATATGTGGTTCCTCCCCCAATATTTTAATTATTATTTTTTCGTTACGTGGTATATTCAATAATACCATCAAAATTCGAAATGTCAATATCTAGTATTCATTTTTTTATAAAAACACTAGATATTGTTATTTTTCACCAAATTCGAAAATCTGTTTTTCGGTGCCCGCGCCCCCTGAAATGCCGAAAAAACCGCGGTTTTTACACCGCGGTCAGTTCTTTTTTATACACCTCTCAACTCAGCTGTCCCCACATATGGTTGTACAATATGTATATATTCTTTCATCTCTTTTTCGCTTCTCGGTTCAAGTCCGGCAAAAGGAACTGTCTCCCTGTCCACAAATTGCTGGAGAAAATATCTGTCCGCTCCCCGGATCCACTTTCCTATACCGATAAAACTGTCTTTGTCATGAAACTGCTTCACCACTGTGGTTCTGAATTCATATTCCACTTTTCCTTCCAGCAGAAATCTTATACTCTCATCAATTTTATCAGTCCCGAATCCCGGTATCCCTATAGTTTCTCCGTATCTCTCTCTGCAGTTTTTTACATCCATGGCCACATAGTCAATAAGTCTTTCACTTACCAGTCTCTTTAGAACATCAGGATGATTTCCGGTCGTATCAAGTTTTATCTTAAAACCCATATCCCGTATTTTCTCTATGAATTCCGGAAGCTCCCGCCTTAATGTCGGCTCGCCGCCGGTTATTACCACACCGTCAAGTATACCGGTTCTGGTCTTCAGAAAATCTGTAAGCTCCACATCATCCATAACGGCAGGGGCATTCATATCCAGCAGTTCCGAATTATGGCAGAATGGGCATCTGAAATCACACCCTCCCAGAAATACAGTACAAGCCACCCTGCCGGGAAAATCAAGCAATGTCATCTTTTGAAGTCCGTGAATTTTCATTTATTTCAGCTCCTTTAACTTATCCTCAATAGCCTTGATGATAATCTTAAGAGCTTTGATCCTTGCATAGTGTTTATCATTTGATTCAAGGATATGCCACGGCGCAAATTTGGTGCTGGTCTTTTCCAGCATTTCATCAACAGCTTCCTCATACTGATCCCATTTTTCTCTGTTGCGCCAGTCTTCATCAGTTATTTTCCACTGCTTCTCCGGAGTATTCTGTCTGTCGGTAAATCTTGCAAGCTGAGTATCCTTATCGATATGAACCCAGAACTTGATTATAACTGCATTCCAGTCAGCCAGCTCTTTTTCAAATTCATTTATTTCATTATATGCTCTCTGCCAGTCATTTTCTGAGCAGAAGCCTTCCAGGCGTTCTACCATGACTCTTCCGTACCAGGTCCTGTCAAATATTGCAATATGTCCGTCCTTCGGAAGTCTGTTCCAGAATCTCCACAGATAATGTCTTGCCTTTTCAGCCGGCTCCGGGCTGGCGATAGGATGAACCTCATAACCTCTCGGATCAAGAGCCGCTGCCACACGCTTGATATTTCCGCCTTTACCTGCCGCATCCCAGCCTTCATATGCAATGATTACAGGTATTTTCTTATGGTATATCTCATTATGCAGCTCACTGAGTCTCTCCTGAAGCTTATCAAGTTCTTTCTTGTAATCTTCTTCTTTAATAGTCTTATCAAGATTTACTTCAGACAGCTTCGGCATTTTCTTCATGGAAAATGTATTCTGCAGCATAGGTGCCTTCTGATGTGTCTGGGCGTTTGCCAGGGCTGTATCGATACTGTCAATAAGTATCTCCGTCATCTGAAGCTCCGACCACTTTTTACTTACAGCATCAATAAAATACCATGGTGCAACAAATTGATTTGTAGTTTCAATATATTCATCATATACATCAAGGCACTTATCATAATGCTTATTCTGCCATTTATCCTTTTTGGATACGCGCCAGCTGGTATTTTCATTTTTTTCCAGTTCGACAAGTCTCTTTTTCTGAGTCTTCTCATCAATATGGAAAAACAGTTTCACAACAAGATAGCCGTTATCATTCAGCTGTCTCTCAAATCTTTTAATACTGGTAAGGTGGGATTTATACTCCTTCTCACTTATCTCCTCATGAAGAAACATGGACGTTACTTCTCCCATCCAGCTTCCGTCAAAAAATGAAATGGCTCCTTCCTTCGGAATCCTTACAAAGTAGCGATACAGAAACGGCTTTCTTTTTTCTTCATCCGTTGGAGCCGTAAGTGTTTCACATTTAAAAAATCTGGGATCAAGATTTTTAATGACCCTTCCGAGAACACTTCCCTTGCCTGCTGCCCCCCAGCCATCCATGATTACAAGAACCGGCAGCTTCTTCTCTTTAATCATCATCTGTCTCACTGCCAGTTCCGCTCTCGCTTTTTCAAGTCTTTCCGCCAGCACCTCATCATCCGGCTTTTCTTCTTTTACCCATTCCTTTAACATATACCTTCCTCCTTATAGATATCCTCTGTCAGTAATACTTTCACAATGAAATGATACCGCAATTCAGACCCCTTTTCCCACCTGTTGCTCTGTGCGAATGAAATATATCCGAATTGCAGATGGTACAAATTCCCATCACGGAAATATGTTCTTCCTTAACTCCTGCGGATAAAAGCATTTTCCTATTTGCTTCCCACAGACTTAACA
This sequence comes from uncultured Clostridia bacterium, assembly GCA_946610715.1. Classification (GTDB taxonomy): domain Bacteria; phylum Bacillota; class Clostridia; order Lachnospirales; family Lachnospiraceae; genus Eubacterium_Q. Next base: position 19,894 of record CAMOCO010000004.1, read on the forward strand.
TATATTTTCTGTCATTTTCTCCCATGGCACTTTCATTAACCTTTTGCTCCACAGGACTGATTATCCCCGGATCTTCCCCGAATACTTTTTTAAATTCACCGGCAACCTTCTCGTCAACTTCATAACAGCATTTTCCGGCAGATGGTCCTATAGCAACATAAATATCCGCGGGATCACAGCCATAGTCTGATCTGAATGTTTCGATCATTTTGGATGCAATGCCTCCTATAGTACCGCGCCAGCCTCCGTGAGCGGTTCCTATAACCCCTTTTACCGTATCCGCAAAAAGCATGGGAACACAATCAGCCCCATAAACTATGAGGGGTATATTTGCCTTATCCGTAATCTGTCCGTCTACCGATGTGGCACGAAGTTCCTTCAGGATTCCGCTCCCCGCATCCGCTTCGTCTATTTTCCTGATATAAGTTTCATGCACCTGATGAGGCGAAGAAATTCTTGTCCAGTCAATTCCTATGGCATTCCCCAGAAGCTCATAATTTTTTAATACATGCTCCCTGTCATCACCTATCAGGAGTCCCACACTCATATCAGCATATATCCCCCGGCTGACGCCGCCCAGTCTTGTTGAAAAGCCGTGCCTTACGCCTTCCAGTCCCTGCAGCAGTCTGCTCCTTATAACGGGAACATTATCCGTTACGGATACATCGACTTCATCATACTTTTTTACTCTTTTCAAAAAATCATCCACGGAAACAGACACTTAACACTTATCCCTCCCAAAACTCCGTTTTCATAACGCACCATCATAATTTTATTGTATTCACTTTAATAATCAAATGCAAATAATTTTCAGCAAAAAAAGAACCACCGGCTGCCGATGGTCCCTTATTTGCTGAAGTGACATTACTCAATATCGATTATGTCGATTTTATCTTCTGCAGGTTTCTCAGGAAGTTTCGGAATATCCATAGTGAGAACCCCATTTGCAAATCTCGCCTTGATGTCTTCCTTGGTCATGTCCTTTCCTACATAAAAGCGTCTGGACATCTTTCCGTAATAACGTTCCTTACGGATGAACTTTACGCCCTCATCCTTCTCTTCGTTATTCTCATTTCTCTCTGCGTTTATCACAAGGTAGCCTTCTTTAAGTTCAACCTTAACATCGTCCTTGGTAAATCCCGGGAGCTCCATATCCAGCTGATACTTATCATCATATTCCTTTATATCTGTGATCATTCTGCCGGTAAGAGGATGTGCCTCAGCCTTTGTCTTTACATCATATGGATATTTGAAAATCCCGTCGAGAAGATCTTCTACAAAACTGTCATTAAATAATGTTGGATAATACATAATCAAATCCCCTTTCTATATAATAATTAGGTTATTTCTTAACTCTGATCATATATTACCACTCTGTTAGCACTCTGTCAAGGTGAGTGCTAACAACTCTTTGTGAAGTTTTTGTGTCCTGCTAATATTTTGCCCTGTTTCTTCCGATCAGGTGTGGAACAGCTTTTTATTCTGATATCTGGGCTCACAGGTAAGATTCACGCCCAGCTTCTTAAATACTCCCACATCCACCTGGGAAAGGATAACCGACGAATGAACCTCCGTTCCCGCCAGCTTAGGCAGCTGCGCATATGCTTCCTTCGCAGCAGGATTCGTCAGTGCTTCTATAGATAAAGCAATCAGTATTTCGTCTATATGCAGTAAAGGATTATGATTTCCGAGATATCTGACCTTAAGATCCATAATAGGTTCTATAACCTGCGGAGAGATAAGCTTTACGGAATCCTCAATTCCCGCCAGATACTTTAATGCATTCAGAATAAGCGCAGAAGAAGCTCCCAGCAGAGATGATGTCTTTCCCGTCATTATGGTTCCGTCGGGAAGTTCCATGGCTGCGGCGGGATTTCCCGTCTCTTCCGCTCTTACATTGGCAGCCGCAACAACTGATCTGTTGCCGATGGATACACCTGCCTTTTCCATCAGAAGCTTGGTTTTATTTACCACTGTATCTGACGCTTCGCCCTTTCTTCTGTCACACATAGCCTGATAATAACGTCTTATTATCTCCTGATTGGCTGCTGTCTTACATGCTTCATCATCGGTTATACAGTAACCCGCCATATTTACTCCCATATCAGTAGGTGATTTATAAGGACTGGTTCCTGAAATCTTTTCAAACATTGTTTTCAGTACAGGAAATACCTCCACATCCCTGTTGTAATTTACAACTGTATCTCCATATGCTTCAAGATGCCACGGATCGATCATATTTACATCATTAAGATCTGCTGTGGCCGCTTCATATGCAAGATTTACCGGGTGGTTAAGAGGAATATTCCAGATGGGAAATGTCTCGAACTTGGCATATCCGGCCTTTACGCCCCTCTTTTGCTCATGATAAAGCTGTGAAAGACAGGTTGCCATCTTGCCGCTTCCCGGACCCGGTGCAGTTACAACAACCAGTGGTCTGGAAGTCTCAATATAATCATTTCTTCCGAACCCTTCATCACTTACAATCTTGGGAATATCAGAAGGATAGTCCTCTATCGGATAATGTCTGTATACCTTAAGTCCCAGAGCTTTAAGCTTCTTCTCATAAGCAACTGCGGAAGGCTGTTCAGAGAACTGCGTCATAACAACGCTTCCTACATAAAGTCCGTTATTTGTAAATGCATCGATAAGTCTGAGAAGATCCATATCATATGTAATACCGATATCCCCTCTGACTTTATTTTTCTCTATATCTCCTGCCTTGATGGCAATAACCACCTCAGTCTGATCCTTCAGCTGCTTCAGCATTGTAATCTTGGAATCAGGCTTAAATCCCGGGAGAACTCTCGATGCATGATAATCATCAAAGAGTTTTCCGCCGAATTCAAGATACAGCTTTCCGCCAAACTGGCTGATCCTCTCTTTAATATGTTTCGACTGCATATCAAGATATTTATCATTGTCGAATCCTATACGTGTCACTTCTATAACCTCCTTCTGTCCCCTATCTTTCCTTCACATTTTTTTCTATATCCGGATCCGTCCGAAGATCCGTATCGACCACTCCGCATGCTTCATATCTGATACGCATTCGGGGCAGCTTAATTGTCGAATAATAATTTAACGCCCAGTCACTTCTGTCCGTCACTGGATTTTCCCCTGTACACGGCGGAGCAAATATTCTCAGCCTGATAATACCGTCCTCATGTACGGGAAGCGAGTCCTCTTCAAAAAATGCAGGCATCACATCCATTATGGTCACTCCCGGTTTTTTATAAAACCATTTTCCGTTTATCTCAAAAACAAGATTATCTTCCTTTCCAAAGGCTATATCAAAATATACGGGCTCGCCCTTCATCCTGATGTCGATTTCAATGCCCTCTGCATCTTCGGAGGAACCCCATCTCGTTTCTGCCGTCTCCTTATCACGAGGCAGCTCGGAAATCATCTCATTTCCCGGCCGGAAATACGGCATTTCCATAATCTTCTTATAATCCTTCATAAGGGGCTGCACGATGCCCTCTCCCGGATTGTTGGGATCTTCCATCTCCAGTCCAAGACGCCCTCTGTCACGGAATTGATACATAGACATACTGTTAAACCAGACTGGTTTTTCCTCTGCCACATATTCTGCGAATCTGAGAATCGCCTTTCCCTGATCTACAGAACCGGTAACATCCCCGTCCGAATTAAATTCCGATGCGGAAAAAGGAACCTTCCTTCCGGTGATTTCATATAATCTGTTAACTGTACCGGAAATAGTTTTTATATATTCACGGACCGGCATGGCATAATATGTTTTATCACCCTTCTCGCATATACTGAAAGGCCACTTGGAATGAAGAGACAGATACCTGTCGGCAGACCAGACATCCGCCAGGTTGTAGGCTTCCCTGAACTCATCTTCATATTCAACCTTTCCTTCGCCGTCTATGAATCCGGCACAAAAAATTGTTGAAACATTCGGCGCTTCCTGCTTGATTATTTTATGGAACCTTACAAAAAACTTCCCTATTTCCTCATATGAGAATCTCCGGTTATGAGTAAACCACCTTCCCGAACATTCGTGATTTATCCTGAGACGCATTCTTCCAAAAGTACGAAGATCTCTTGCAATCCGGATAAGATACTCATCCTCCAAAGAGCAGTCGATTGTAAGAGTAAGAGTCACATCCTGACCGTGACGGCGTATATCCCTCATCTGATTAAATGGCTCATTTTCGGTACTGCCGCCTATCCCTCCACCATACGGAAAATAGTCATCATAAGGATAATCCCACTGGTAATGCACCACCATATCCCTGCAGGCATCACTTATTCTTTCCGGCCACTGCTCATCCTTCGGATAATATGTATACATAAGCCCCACATTTCTATGAAGTTTTCTCAAATGATTAATAATATAATCCTGATTTACATATTCCGATCTTTCGCTGCCGTCTCCTATATCAAGGGCACATCCCGCTGGCGTTCTCCTGATTTTTCTGACCGACTCTACTTCATTTTTTCCAAATCCGTCAAGATTTATATTTATTCTTTCTAAATCCATTTACTAACCTCTTTAACAATAACGCAAGCCAATAGGCAGCAATCAGAACAACTAAAGCAATCGCGAAAGATATATAGACCGATGGAATTCTGATCAGGAAAGTATATAAAAATGAGATAATTATCCACTGAATAACATATATATAAGTAATATTTTTACTCATAGTCATCATAAAATTCGGAAGCCTGTCATTTGTAAGCCGGGTAATAAATGTTGCCACCAGATATTCCAGCAGAATAATTCCCCCACCGCAGATTGCATTCCATACGTCAAGTCCGTAATATGTATCATCTGTACATCTGATCGGGCTGATTGCCGCAGGATCGAGATCCCTGGTTATTATCACATACAGACCCACAGCCACCATTATAACCGCCAAAACAGTCATGGCAATATATAATTTTTTCTTATCATCTGTTTTCTTATAAAAATACGCCGCCCAATAACCAAGAATAGGGAAAATGCTCCAGCTGGCAAAGGGAAAATAGGAATATGGATTCTGTCTTGTAAAAAGTCCCAAAATTATAGTATTGAACCACTCATTTTGCGTAGTCAGCGTACCGTGCGGGAAAAATATAAGAATACAAAATGAAACCAGTAGTATCACCACTGATACTGCAGCTCGGGCAAAAGTACTTCGGCACTTCTTAATCAATGCAAACATAAGCATACAAACGGCCGCAAATGAAAAAATATCTGTTTTAAACAAAATAAATAAATTATTCTTAATATTATCAATTTCAAAATATTCCGGATCCAGAATTCTGACATAGTATCCTGAAAAGAGATTCACAAAAAGTCCCAGTAAATATATCTTTAAAGCTCTTTTTACAAATGATCCGGGAGTTGCGTCCTCTTTATAACAGGCACCCCAGCCCATGGCAAATACAAATGTTCCGGCACTTAAAATCCCTCCGCCTATTTCGATAATGGCAGCAAGAAGATAGCCCGGCACCTGAGTATAATCCTCCACACCAAGGTTATATCTTGCCATAATAAATGTAGGCTCCACCGCATGAATCAGTACCATAAATACTATTGCCACTGCCTTTATTAATTCTATTGACTTAACTCTTGAGCTTTTTTCACTCATATCGGCTCCTCCCACACCTTAAAAATCCCTTGAACCAAGGGATTTTTAAACAAGCTCTTCATATACGGATATACTGTATAACTGTATTACTGATTCTGTCCCAGATATTTAAAGCTCAGCATAGTAATATCATCAAATTGTTCAGCATCTTTAACAAACATTGTAATGCCGTTCATTACATTTTCAAGAACCTTTTCCGGCATTGCATCAGGATCCCTATTAAGCGCTTCCAGCAGTCTGTCCGTACCAAAGAGTTCTTCCTCTTTACTTGTAGCCTCGGCAACACCGTCTGTATAAACAAAAATACTGTCTCCCGGGTATAACTGAAACTCATGTTCTCTGAAAGGTATTCCTTCTACCGTGGACACCGCCGGAGAATGACGATATTTAACAAGTTCATACTCTCCTCCTGCACGTCTGAGTACAGGATGCTCGTGTCCCGCATTTACAGCTATACCTTTCCCCGTGGATATCTGTATGACTGCCATCCATACAGTTACGAAGAATCCCTCATTATTACCTTCCAGCAGCTGGTCATTTACGCTTCTGAGTGTATTTCCCGGACTCTCCCCATTCTGCATATGATTCTTGATAAGAATTTTTGAAATCATCATAAACAGTGCCGCAGGAACCCCTTTTCCTGAAACATCCGCCATAACAAGTACTATATGATCATCATCCGCCATGAAGAAATCATAGAAATCTCCGCCGACTTCCTTGGCGGGAGTCATGGATGCATAAACATCGAATTCACTTCTGTCGGGAAATGCCGGAAAAATACTCGGAAGCTGACTGGCCTGTATAGACTTCGCCATATCAAGCTCCGCACCGATTCGTTCTTTTTCGGCCGTAATTTCGGAATTCTTTTTTATATAACTTCTGATACCCTTATCCATCGTCTCGAAAGCATCAGACAGCGCCTCTATCTCATCACCCGTATGAATATCCGAGACATATTCTTCACCGCTTTCCAGATTATCAACTATCTCACTCGCAGCCTTATGCAGCTTCAAAAGCGGAATTATGATATTCTTTCTCATTACAAAGAAATAAGCGACAATGGAAATCAGCATGATTATTATCAACGCAGCCGAAAAACGGATTACCATATTAAATATCGTTATCTCAACCGCAGACCTGGACATATCAACACAGACAAGCGCAATCGGGACTCCTTTACTGTTAAATACAGGAGTTGCCGCCGTGATAAGCTTACCGAACTGCTTATCATCATAACTGAAAAGCTCTTCCTCTGGGTCCCTCTTAAAGGCACTGTTAACCATCTCTTTACCCACATCCATATCCGCATAAGGTGTCTCAAACCCTATTATAGGTTCCTCAGCGGGATCGTAATGAGTCTCCCAGACATAAAGAATCTTATCAATTCTCGGTGCAATAACATAAAAATATTTTATATCAAATTCCTTTTGCAGGTCCCTCATATATTTAAGGATCCTGTAATAATCCTCATCAGCCTCGAGAGTTTCAAGATAATGAGTTACCTTATCACCGTCAATTTCATTGGCAACAGAGCGCGTCAAAGAAAAGCACTGTTCTTCCCGTGCATCCATATATGCCTTTCTGTATGAAAGCGAAAACAATGTGGCAACTACAAGGACAATGAATACCATAAATGCTTCAAGTCCCATTATATATTTTCTTTCGAAACCTTTTTTATTTAGCTTAGTGTACTCCAAAATTACAATCTCACTTTACAGCCTTCGACTTTTTCCACAAATCGGCAATTATTATAGAAATAATACTAATTATAATTCCTGCAATAAGCGTAGGAACAGATTCCATATACTTTGATTTTCTGATGATCATCAAAAATACATTTGCAAACCACCATACAATGGTCCACTGAACAACATATACTTCGGTAATGTTTTTACTTATATTTGTTATCACCTGCATTATTTTATCAGGAAGAACAAGCCCGATAAAATATGAAACGGCGAACATTACAAGCGCTGCCATGATGCATAAAAGCATTTCATATGTTCTCATATGGTAAAATACGTTATCTCTGGGACCTCCCATCATTCCTATGCCATTATAATACTGGTATCTGAATATAAGGATTACCGGAATTCCGAGGATTGGAATTATCAGTCCGTATATAAGTTTTTTAGCCTTGATCCTTTTTAGCAACAGTGCAAACATATAACCTGTTGTGTACATAAAAAACCATATTATAAGCGGAAAATCAGAAAAAACCGTATATCTGGCATCTTCGGTACCGATCAAATGTCCCATTATTATATTTATCACATGATTTCCAAAGTCCCTTCCGGTAATAAAATTGGAAATAATGCTAAGCACAAAACTTACAATCCATATATGAACAGGCTTTAGATGAAGATACGTAAGAAGTGCCATAAGCAGCATCGCAAGACATGCAAATTGAAGAATATCATTACCGAAAAAGCGATCCGGAAGCCGGTCAATATAGAATTCCTTATCACCGGTAAACAAATATCCCACCAGTGAAGGAATAAGGTAACGGCAGATATTCAGACCTATTCCCATAAGTCCTATCTTAAGACCTCTCTTTGCCAGATCCGACGGATTATTATGTCTGGAATATGCAAGACCAATACCCATACAGAACATGAATACCGGTGCACCCCACGGTCCTCCTATAACACTGTCAAAAAAGTAAGGCATTCCCTTCCAAAGCGCTTCCGGTGTTGAGCATTCACAAAAAGTATGAACTACCGCAAGGGAAAAAATCAGAAAAGCCTTCGCTATGTCAAGCTCATTTTGCCTTCCCTTATTAACAGCTTCTTTTGAAATAATATCTTCCAGCTTCAAAAAAATCATCCTTTAAATATTTGTTCTCAGTCTATCAGTATAGCATAAGCATCTATCCTTTGTCCAACGCTGAATGATAAGAATGCACCTCCCGGGTCAAGGGAGGTGCACATCCAAAAATCTGTTTTTAATATACTGCTTTGGCAGATACTCCCTCAATCCTTCCGATCCTTCCGGCAAGAGAATTAATCACATCCATATCCGCATCTACAGCTATACTTATAATATTTATCCCCTTCTCTCTGTAGGGTATACCCATCCTCCCGATGATTACCTCATTAAAATCATGAAGAATAGCATTTACCTCAGTCGAAGCTTTGATATCCTTTACAATAATCGCTATAACCGCTGCTTTTTTATCCATACATACCTCCCTCAAGTATTATTACTTTTCCTTTGCCTTTTGCTGTTTTTTAACCGCTTTCTTTTCCAAATCATCATTGGCTGCTTTCTTAGCTTTCTTTTCATTATTATAATTCTTAAGAATGGTCGCCTTAAGTTTTGAATCTGTTAAGCTTTTGTTTAAGCTGCTATCAATTCCGGCATTTTTCTTGGGCTTAAGCAGATTATTACGGACAAGATAATTATTGATGCTTTTTTCCATATTTTCTAACCCTTTGGGATCCATGGCAATCCCCTGAACATAGGTTCTCATTTTCGGATTGGTAAGTATCTGAAGAGTAAGTATCTTTGAAACCCTGTTATATAAAGAAGCTTCATTAAGACCTTTAACTTTCTTGGAAATGTTATTAACATCTCTCATTATGGCGCTTTTCCACCAATTCCTTCGGAGGTTTTCCAAATGGGCTGAATCCTCCTGTATTTCCATTTACTATACCTACCCCATTAGCTTTAAATCCAAGGTCCATATGTTCTTCCTGAAGTTCTCTCAGGTTTAGGCTAACCTTATTCTCAAATTCATTCCACTTACTGAATCCATTCTTCGGATTATTATTTAAAGCTCTCACTTATCTGCCCCGCCTTAACTTAATCCATATTCGGAGCATACTCGCCATATCTCATTCCTTAACTTAATTTAATGATCCACAGCCTTTCAGCTATACTTTATGCCTGAACCAAAAAAACTAAAAGTGAACTTCTCTCGGTTCGAGAAACACACTTTTAGTTTATGATTACAATACCTCTTTAAAAATCAGCGCCATTACAATTCCCAGAATAAATCCGGCAAAAACCTGAAGCGGCGTATGACCAACGAACTCTTTAAGCTTAACTTCAACAGAAAGATTAGTATCCCCCAGTTTATCAAATACATCCATCAGCTCATTTATCACCTGCGCCTGCTTACCTGTCTCGCGCCTTACACCCATTGCATCATGCATTACAATAATGGCAAGAATTGCGGCAATTGCAAAAAACGGGGATTCGAATCCACATTCCAGCCCTGTAGACACCGCCACTGCAGTAACCGTAGCAGAATGCGCACTTGGCATTCCCCCGTCACCCAGAAGTCTTTCAAGCACAAGCTTATGATTTACAATAAGATGTATAATGGTTTTTAAAATCTGCGCAGTCGCCCATCCCAAAATGCCCGAAAGAAGTATTCGGTTTGACATTATTGCATCAAATACTTTCATTTAATCTTTTCCTCAATTCAAACTGTATTTAGTATAACTCATGATTTTTTTATAGGCAAACAAAAATTTCAGCATATCAATTACAGGCGGATTTATTTTTTCGTAACGGTTGACTTTAATTAATTCAGGTCATAAAATAACTGTCAGTGGCAGTTTTTTTCCACTCAATTCTAAATGAAAGCTGAGGTGTAATAATATGGAAGAGAAAAAAGTCTCAACTGAAAAAGTCCTCGAGCTTCTTCAAAGCAGAAAGTTTTTTGATCTCAGAAATACTCTTAAGGATCTGAACCCCATTGATATCGCCAATTTATTCAGTGACATACCCGAAGACAAGCTTCTTATGCTCTTCAGAATACTTCCAAAGGATGATGCTGCGGAAATATTCACCGAGATGGACACCGATGATCAGGAGCTTCTTATCAAAGGTTTTACCGATAAGGAGCTTAAGGATGTCATCGAAGAAATGTATATTGACGATGCCGTTGATATGATTGAGGAAATGCCCGCAAATGTGGTAAGCCGTATCCTGCGTCATGCAGATCCCGAAACCAGAAAACAGATAAATGAAATCCTCAAATACCCCGATGACTCAGCGGGAAGCATCATGACCACAGAATATATGAGTCTGAAGGAAGATATGTCCATCCAGGATGCATTTGACCGTATCAGAAAAACGGGAGATGAAAAAGAGGATATATACACCTGTTATGTTATAAATGCCAACAGGAAACTTCAGGGAATCGTAACCGTAAGAGATATGCTTCTTTCTTCAAATGAAAGAACCATCGGTGAGCTGATGGAAACCAATATCATTTCCGCAAATACCACCGATGACCAGGAAGCTGTTGCCAAAACTCTGGCAAAATACGACCTCACTGCCATTCCCATAGTTGACAACGATAAACGTCTCGTAGGTATCGTTACTGTCGATGACGCTATCGATGTCATCCAGGAAGAGGCTACAGAGGACTTCGAAAAAATGGCTGCCGTTGTACCTCATGAAAAGAGTTACTTCGATACTTCGGTACTGCAGCATTACAAAAACAGAATTCCATGGCTGTTTGTACTTATGTTTTCATCAATGATGACAGGAATCATCATAGAGCATTACGAGGAAGCCTTTAAGACACTTCCTCTGCTGGTAGCATTGATGCCCATGCTTATGGACACCGGCGGAAATTCCGGTTCCCAGGCTTCAACACTTATCATAAGAGGTATGGCCGTGGACGAAATACACCTTAATGAGTATTTTAAAGCCGTCTGGAAAGAGTTCCGTGTATCTCTTCTTGTAGGTGCATCCCTTGCCATAGTAAACGGCATCCGTATCTATATCACCTACAAGAATCTGAAGCTTTCAATAGTAATAGCCATCACACTTGTATTCTGCGTAATGGTTGCAAAGCTTCTTGGATGTTCACTTCCGATGCTGGCCAAACGCCTGCATCTGGACCCTGCCATCATGGCATCACCGCTCCTTACAACACTTGTTGATGTAAGCAGTGTATGGATATATTTCCAAATAGCCACAATGATAATGATGTAACTAAATGCAACCCCTACAGACTATAATCCGTAGGGGCTGTTCTTTACTTATCTGTTAAAACCATCCACTTGGGAAATTTAATTATTTATTCATTCTGCGCTGGATAAACTTTGCTATCTCAACGATCGGTATTATAAGTATTGCTATTCCCGCAGCTGTAGCAAACTCCTTCGCATCTATGAAGGTGAAGGAGAACAGATCCCTCAGGAACGGAACATATATTATCAATATCGTAAGGCAAAGTGAAAACGCAAATGTTCCCCAAAGCACCTTGTTCTGCTTCTTAAGCTTAAATACTGATTCTCTTCTTGAACGAAGATTGAAACTGTGGAAGACTTCCATAAGTGAAAGTGTAAGGAATGCCATTGTCATTCCGTGTTCAGAGGTTTCCACATTCCAGTTTCCTGTCTGATAATAATGACCCACAAGATAAGATATAACTGTAAGTATCGCTATCACAGCACCCTGAAGTACAACATCGACTCCAAGTCCGCCTGAGAATATTCCTTCTGATTTCTTACGAGGCGGCTGTTTCATAACTCCTGCCTCTGCATCTTCCATTCCGAGTCCGATAGCCGGGAAGCAGTCTGTTATAAGATTTATCCAAAGCAGGTGTGCCGGCTTAAGGATAGTAAAGTTCATTATTGTTGCGATAAAGATTGCTATAACTTCTGCCAAGTTAGATGACAGAAGGAACTGAATGGATTTACGAATGTTATCATATATTCTTCTTCCTTCTGCAACTGCTGAAACTATAGTAGCGAAGTTATCATCTGCCAGGATCATATCTGCTACATTTTTAGTAACATCTGTTCCTGTAATGCCCATTCCTACGCCGATATCAGCTGATTTGATCGAAGGTGCGTCATTAACTCCGTCACCGGTCATGGCCGTAACCTTTCCAAGCCCCTTCCATGCCTTTACTATACGCACCTTATGCTCAGGCTGAACTCTGGCATATACAGAATAGTCACGCACATGCTCCGCAAAGTATTCATCAGAAAGTTCCGAAAGCTCTGCTCCCGTAATTGCTTCAAATGTAACAGGATTTCCGTTCTCATCCTTACCCTCAAGGATTCCCAGCTCCTTCGCGATTGCAACTGCTGTATCCTTATGGTCACCTGTGATCATAACAGGTCTGATTCCCGCCATACGGCAGTTTTCAATAGCAACTTTAACTTCCGGTCTGATAGGATCGATCATTCCGCAAAGACCAACATATATAAGGTTTTTCTCAAGCGCTTCCGGAGCAAAGCTTTCCGGAGACTCATCAAACATCTTACATCCCAGTGCAAGAACTCTGAGAGCCTTATCAGCCATACTCTTATTGAAGCTCTTGATGTCATTCATTACTTCTGCGGTCATTTCCTTAACCTGACCATTTTTTATATAAAATGTACAGCAGTCAAGAACACAGTCCGGAGCTCCCTTTGTAAACTGTATATAGCTTCCTTCTGACAGATTAAGACCATCTGATACATTTCCGGCTCCTGCGGAAATCTTATGAACTGTGGTCATCATCTTTCTGAGTGAATCAAACGGAGCCTCTCCGATTCTCTGATATTTTTCCTTCAGATCATACTTGGGCATTCCGAATTTTGCGGCATCTGTAACGAGGGCACATTCGGTTGCCTCACCGACTGCTTTATCTGTCTCCCACTCTGCATCAGAGCAAAGAGCCATTCCCTTAACCAGCAGACTGTTTTCACCGATCAGCTTATTATCATCTGTAACATCTGTACTTCCTGTATCTATTGTCACATGCTGCACAACCGTCATCTTGTTCTGGGTAAGTGTACCGGTCTTATCTGAGCAGATGATCTCGGTACATCCAAGTGTTTCAACAGCTGTAAGCTTCCTGATGATTGCCTTATTCTTCGACATCTTGGTAACACCGATGGAAAGAAGAACTGTAACAACCGCAGCAAGTCCTTCCGGTATTGCCGCAACAGCAAGAGAAATTGCAATCATAAATGTATCAATGAAGAACGGACCGCTAAGAGGCTGCCCTGTTGCAAGGTTTCTGATTATATTAATGGCAAAAATAACGCCGCATATAACAAGTACCATTATGGAAAGAATCTTGGAAAGTTCGTTCAGCTTAATCTGAAGCGGTGTTTCCTCATTCTCTGCCTGGGTAAGCTGATCTGCTATCTTACCCATCTCAGTGGTCATACCTGTATCAGTAACAACCGCCTTACATCTTCCGTACTGAACAGAAGATCCCATATAGATCATATTTGCTCTGTCCCCAAGAGGAACATCTGCCATTCCGCCTGTGGAAAGGACCTCCGCAGACTTATCTGAAGGAACTGACTCACCGGTAAGCGCTGCTTCCTCACATTTGAGAGATGCTGCTTCTATAATTCTTGCATCTGCCGGAACTGCGTCACCTGCTTCAAGTGAAATGATGTCTCCCGGAACAAGTTCTGAGGAATGGATAACCTTCACTTCCCCGTCACGGATAACTTTAGTCGTGGCAGCCGCTATCTCCTGAAGCGCCGCTATAGCTGATTCAGCCTTTGATTCCTGATATACCCCAAGGATTGCATTTACGATAACAACAGTTAAAATGATGAATACATCGGCAAATCCTTCTCCTCCTGAAAAAACAGCCGTAACCGCAGAAATAATTGCTGCAACTATAAGTACAATTGTCATAGGCTCGCATATTTCCTTGAAAAACTTATGGAGCAGACTTTCCTTTTCTTTTTCAGCCAGCTTGTTCTGACCGTATTCCTCAATCCTTTTTTTCGCCTCCGCCTCAGTAAGTCCCGACTCAGAAGACTTTTTTTCTGCCAATACATCTTCCGCAGATTCAAGATAATACTTCATCTTTTTTGTGGTTACTCCCTTTCCTGATTATTATTTTTCTAAGTTTATATATACAAATCACTTACTGATCAAGTTTACTCTATAGTCTCAACTTTAATCAGATTTGTATTTCCGGATGTACCATTAAGTACTCCACCTGTGAGAACTATATTGTCACCTGACTTAAGGTCAAATGTAACCTTTGCTTCACGCAGTGAGTTAAGGAACATTTCCTCCATAGTGTCATAAGTTCCACATAGAACCGGTGTTACTCCCCAGCTGAGATTCTGCTTTCTCCATACTCTCGTAGATGTAGTCATTCCTATGATATCTACCGGACAGCGGAAACGGCTTACCATACGGGATGTCCGTCCACTGAGGGAATTAACCACTATTGCTTTTGCTTCAACATCAATGGCCATCTGACATATGGAATGTGACACTGCATCCAGTACACTTCTTACGTCAAAATCAGCATTTTTAAATCTCTTCTTATAATTGATCTGATTCTCGGTGAACATCACTGTTTTCACCATGGTTTCTACTGCCTCTACAGGATATTTACCGCTGGCGGATTCACCTGAAAGCATTACTGCAGAAGTTCCGTCATATACTGCATTTGCCACATCGGAAATTTCCGCTCTAGTGGGACGTGGATTCTGGATCATGGATTCCAGCATTTCCGTTGCTGTTATAACCCTCGATCCCAGCATACGGCATTTGCTGATCAGATACTTTTGAATAGAAGGAACCTCTATATTCGGTATTTCCACTCCAAGGTCACCGCGGGCAATCATGATACCGTCTGCAAGCTGACATATTTCTTCAATATTATCAACTCCTGAACGATTCTCGATCTTGGCAATGATTTCTACATCATTTCCGCCATTTTCATCCAAGAAATCTCTGATTGCTTTAACATCACTTTTATTTGATACAAATGAAGCTGCCACAAAATCTATTCCGTGCTTCAGTCCGAATAAGATATCATCCTTATCCTGATCACTCAGGAACGGATGATCCAGCACTTTATTAGGGAAGTTCATACTCTTTCTGTCGGAAATAACTCCGCCTGCCAGACATTTGCATCTAGCATCCGGCCCCTTTACTTCTATCACCTCAAATATAACAAGTCCGTTATTTACGAGAATCTTGTCACCTACATTCAGGTTATCTGTAAGATGCGAATAATTAACAGATACCCTTTCCTGATTTCCCACAACATCCTCAGTCGTAAAGGTAAATATGTCCCCTTCTTTCAGTTCTATCTTTTTATTTTCAAACGTCTTGATCCTGTATTCGGGTCCCTTTGTGTCAAGCATGATGGGGATCGGAAGATGCATATCCGCTCTTACTTTTTTGATTGCATCAAACTTAACCCTCTGCTCTGCATGGGTTCCGTGGGAAAAATTAAGTCTCGCAACATCCATTCCGGCCAGCATCAGTTTCCGTATCATTTCCTCGCTTTCGCTGGCAGGTCCTATAGTACATATAACCTTGGTTTTACGTTTCATGGGCTTTGCATCTCCTGTTCAAAATATACGCGCCGGCACATTGTGCGCCGGCATCAATAAGTTTAGTTTATCTTTTCCGATATGTCAATCATACATAAATCCGGTTTAATCAATGATTCAATTTAATCAATGATTCGATTTAATCAATGATTCGATTTAATCAATGATCCGGTTTTAGTCAAATTTAAAGGTGTTGAAGAAATTGGCAAACGGCTCTACCGTGTCGGAAAGATCCTTGATGGCTTTATTAAGTCTGTCAAAATCAATGTTATTAATTTTAACAATTGCTTCGTTAAGATTATCCGTATTTGTAACAACAAGATCATTTACATTTCCAACCATGGAGTCAATATCCTTAACCGCTTTATCCAGCTCGTCCAGGGAGTTCGAGGCATCTGAAATAAGCGTATCTGCTTTACTTACAGCTGTCTTAAGTCCCGAAACTGTATCCAAAAGCTTTGGAACAATTATAACTGCCGCAATTATAAGAGTTGCTGCCATAATTATAGACGCAATTGCAGTTATCCTCTGCCCTCTGGCATTACTTTTCTCACTCTTTAAGATTTCAACTAAAAGTTCCTTCTCTGTCATTTCTTCGTAATTCATCATTACCCCCCTTAAAGCTTTTTTCTCCCTACTCTACCTGTTTTCATTCTTTAAAAGCAAACTTTTTCTCATTTTTTTCTTTTTTGTTTGCTTTTTTCTCCCTACTCTACCTGTTTTCATTCTTTAAAAGCAAACTTTTTCTCGTTTTTTCCTTTTTTGTTTGCTTTTCATACGTCACTTGGCACTATCTAATATT
>CAMOCO010000005.1 GCA_946610715.1 uncultured Clostridia bacterium
TAATAGAGAACATTGGATGACGGAAGTCCTGTGGTTTTCTTCTCTCCTGTCTCAACATTTACCACTTCATCAGCCTTATAGTCTCTGGTCTGAATTACCTTAAGTCCACCGATCTCCTTTGGCGGATTCTCACGGAAATTCTGCATCTTCTTCTGAATCTCTGCAGCACCGTCAATGCCCTTAAGCTCCAGAGTTGCAAGACCTTCTCTGTAATATCCGTATTTTTCATAAAGATCCAGCATTGCATCCCACAGAGTCTTGCCCTGTTTCTTATAGAATGCCGCAACCTCACAAAGCATCATAACTGCCACAATCGAATCCTTATCTCTTGCATAGGTTCCCGTAAGGCATCCATAGGACTCCTCAAGACCGAATACATAATTATTGCAGCCCGTCTGCTCAAATATCTTAATCTGCTCACCGATATATTTGAATCCTGTCAGAACCTCAACACATCTGGCGTTATAATTAGCTGCAATAGCCTTTGCAAGATCGGTCGTAACTATAGTTGTAACGAGAGCCGGATTTTCAGGCATTGTACCTGTAGCCTGTCTCTCACTGAATATATATTCCGCTATAAGCATTCCTGACATATTTCCGGTAAAGCTTACATATTCACCTGTCTTTGTATCTTTTGCATATACACCAAGTCTGTCTGCATCGGGATCGGTAGCGAGAACGATATCCGCATCCACATCCTTTGCCAGTTTAAGGGCAAGCTCCCACGCCTTCGGGCTTTCCGGATTCGGATAAGATACTGTCGGGAAATTTCCGTCGGGAATCTTCTGCTCGGGTTCAACATAAACCTGTGTAAATCCAAGATCCTTAAGGACGCGTCTTACCGGAACATTTCCTGTTCCGTGAAGCGGTGTATAAACAATCTTCATATCCTTCGCCATCTCCGGGATTATTTCCGGATGGATACTCTGCTTCTTAACCTCAGCAAGATACTTGTCATCAAAATCGGAACCGATAACATTGAAAAGTCCGAGAGCTCTTGCATCATCCTCATCCATTGTCTTAACAGCTGAAAAATCCGTGATCTTTGCAACTTCATCCATTATTCCCGTATCATGAGGCGGTGTAACCTGTGCTCCATCCTCCCAGTAAACCTTATATCCGTTATATTCTCTGGGATTATGACTTGCAGTAACCATGATACCTGCCGTACATCCGAAATATCTTACTGCAAATGAAAGCTCCGGAGTCGGTCTGAGTGATTCAAAAAGATATGTCTTAATTCCGTTGGCATTGAGACATCTTGCAGCCTCTCTTGCAAATTCCGGTGAAAAGTTACGACTGTCATGAGAGATAGCAACACCCTTATCCTGACCACCATGAGCCACAATATAATTAGCAAGTCCCTGTGTTGCCTGACGGACAGTATAGATATTCATCCTGTTCGTACCCGCACCTATAACTCCTCTGAGACCACCGGTTCCGAACTCAAGGCTGCGATAAAACCTGTCCTCGATTTCAGCATCATTTCCCTCAATACTCCTAAGCTCAGCCTTGGTATCCTCATCAAAATACGGATCCTCAAGCCAGCTCTGATACAACTCACGATATGTCATTTTACGTCCTCCTCCTGTAAATATATATATGAACTTTGTGTATCTCAATCTCCACCAAAAAGTCTTATTTATTATATCATTTAAATAGCGCTTTATAAACTGTTATTTTTTTTGTATAATGACATAAATGTCGCTGACTAAGCGCTTTCTTATATTATTAAACCAAAAGGATAACTAGTATGAAAAAAATCGTTCTTACCGGTGGCGGAACCGCCGGACATGTTACCCCTCATATAGCCATCATTCCACGCCTTAAGGAGATGGGATATGAAATAAGCTATATCGGTACTTATGACGGAATCGAAAAAAAACTGATTGAAGATATAGGAATTCCTTATTACGGAATATCCTCCGGAAAGTTAAGAAGATATTTTTCCTGGAAGAATTTTACCGACCCTGCAAGAGTTTTAAAGGGATTTAGGGAAGCAAAAAAAATCCTTAAGGAAATAAAGCCTGATGTGATTTTTTCAAAGGGCGGATTTGTAACCGTTCCTGTTGTCTTTGCCGCAAGTAAACTTAAAATTCCTATCGTTATCCATGAATCGGATATGACTCCCGGTCTCGCAAATAAGCTGGCGCTGCCAAAGGCTGACAGAGTCTGCTGTAACTTTCCGGAAACAAGAGATACATTTCCCGAAGGTATAGCAACTGTTACGGGAACTCCCATACGTCCCGAGCTTTTCAGCGGTAATGCTGAAAATGCATTTAAAGTATGCGGCTTTACCGAAAAGAAACCCACTGTCCTTGTAGTAGGCGGCAGTACAGGAAGCGTAAGCGTTAATAATGCCATAAGAAACTGTCTTCCGAAGCTGCTTACCGAATATAATGTGATTCATATCTGCGGCAAGGATAAAACCGATCCTATCTTTAACGGAATGCCCGGATATGCGCAGTTTGATTATGTAAAAAAAGAGCTGACGGATATGTTTGCCCTTTCAGATCTGGTTATATCCAGAGCCGGTGCAAATGCCATCTGTGAACTCCATGCTCTCCACAAGCCGAATATCCTCATTCCTCTTCCTCTCAAGCAGAGCAGAGGCGACCAGATACTTAATGCGCAGTCTTTTGAAAAATGCGGCTACAGCAAGGTCATCATGGAGGAAGACATTGAGGATGATACAATAGTGAATGCTGTCCATGAGGTATTTAAGAATAAAGATAAATATATTGAAGCCATGTCCCGTGACAGAGAGGCCGATGCGATCACTCTGATAACCGGTATCATTGACAGCCTTACAATAAAAGAAGCTTAAAAAAGAAGAACCCGAAGTTTCGGGTTCTTCTTTTATATTCATTACTTATTAATTGTTTCCACAGAGGAAATTCAGCAGAAGCTGATAATACGGACTTTGCTGATCATACTCATTTTCAGCAGCGGAAACTGAAACCAGTGTTCCTTTTGTAACTTCTCCATTTGCTCTTGTAACATCAAACTTGAGTCTTACATGACAATTTTGGTATGTAATATTAGTATCATCCGCCATTACACTTGGCATTTCTACATTAACCTTATATGCATCACCATAAACCGTCATGGTTCCATTACCGTTTTCATCTACATTCTTCTCGCCGATTGTCCATGCAGCGCCTTTATAACGTGCAAGCATAGATCCAAAGGATACATCATTTTGAGGAACTTTTGCATCCTTGATAATTGCAATAACATCAGGAGACCATGGCATCGTAAAACTCTGAATTGACTCCTTCATTGGTCCTTTTATAGATGCCGGTAAGATTAAAAATATAATTACCAATATACCGATTATGGCAATACCACCGAATATCTTACGACTTACCTTATTCTTCATACTTCTCTCCTTCTTCAATAAAAACCTTTAAGTTAAAAGCTTTGTAATAACAATTCTCAGAACAATTCTTTTTCAAGCTGATAGATATAATTCTCTATCATCTGCATACGCTTTACATATTCAGCTCTTGCAGTCTCCGTCTTACATCTTTTAATCTTAGGTTTATTCTTCCTGTAGAAATCTTTAATTCTGTAATAAGCACGCTTATAGCTTGCCTCATCCTCAAGTGCCGTAGCCATGCAGTCCCACATGATTCCCAGGGCTCCCACTTCATCAAGCAGATCCGCATCCATAACTATCTTGGCCTCAATCGGAAGTTCTCTTTCGGTATCCTTATCGGAATGCTGAAGTATTATCGCTCCAACCTTCTGAATAAGCTCAGGTGCAACTCCGATGCTGTCAAGATACTCAACCGCAATCTCAGCGCTGACTTCATTATGAGGTCTTTCCTCATCCCAGCCAACATCATGAAGCAGAGCAGCCAGAACTATTACATCCAAATCTCCTCCGAGTTTTGTCTGTAACCTGATTGCCCATCTGTAAACCCGCATGGTATGCTCATATCTGTTTCTGAAAGGATAAAGATCGGGTCTTCCATCCTCAGCAGTTGTCTTTTTGACAAACTCAATTACTTCTGAGTAATCCATGTTTTATGTTTCCCCTTCACATTACTATTATGGGTAAGTAACAAAAACCCACGCGTAACAACTAATTTACATAATAACACTAAAATTTCTTTAATTCAATACAATTATTAATAAAAACCACGCGGCCGATCCTCGAAATGATTCAATAAGCGTTACCTTGGCAGTTAACTCAGCCCAGGCACCCTCACGGCGCACAGAGAAATCCTGCTTAGTGCTGCTTTGTTCCCAACCTGACACGGTTCACAGGCACCTGTCGCGTAAGACCCAAACATCAACATCACTTACCAAGGGCAGCCCTACTAAACCACCCCTCAAACCAGCCATCACCCCTGCTGTAGCGGATTGCAGGTACAGGGCACCGCTAACTCCCCGGCTGCGTGGTCTTATAAGTATAACCAAGTCTGAATTCTATGTCAAGTTTTCAGATTTTTCCTTCTGAATTTTCCCTGCCCTGAGATCTGCAAAGAATTCCTTCATAAGGCTGCTGCACTCTTCTTCCAATATACCCCTTGTGATATCAACTTTATGATTAAACCCGTCCATATTGAGAAGATTTATAACCGATCCGGCACAGCCGGCCTTGGGATTCATACATCCGATCACAACTTCGGGGATACGAGCCTGGAGGATAGCACCCGCACACATCTGGCAGGGCTCCAGGGTTACATACATCCTGCAGCCTTCAAGTCGCCAGTCACCCATAATCTTACTTGCCTTTTTTATAGCAAGTATCTCGGCATGAGCAAGAGTAGTCTTATCCTTATTCCGCCTGTTGTAGCCTCTTCCTATTATCTTATCTTCATATACGATTACGCACCCAATGGGAACGTCGCCGTTCTGATAAGCTTTCCGTGCCAGGCGTACAGCCTCACGCATATACTTTATATCATTATCCATCTCTCTCTCCATGTATATATATTGCAGTTGTCAACAACCATATATTGAATCAGAATCGTATGATAACCTCTGTTCCGGCACCCTCTTCAGAATAAATCTCCATATCATGCTCCAGCCTTCTGCAGAGCTTTTTGCAAAGATAGAGCCCGAGACCTGTTGAAGCCTTCCCTGCCCGTCCATTTGTTCCTGTAAACCCCTTATCAAATACGCGGCCCAGTTCAGCCTTCTTTATACCACATCCGTTATCCCGTATATGAAGCAGGGTTTCGCCATCATCTTCAGTAAGATACACTGACAGCTTCAGCTTTTCATCCTCTCCTGCATACTTTATACTGTTATCGATAATCTGCCCTATAATGAATGTAAGCCATTTCCCGTCGCTCTTGACAGGTTTTTCCGGCTCCATATCATGGATGTCCATAACCGCTCTCATGGATATCAGAGTCTTTTTTCTGTTTTTTATACAGTCCCTGATTATTCCTGCGATATCAACGTTTTTTATGAAGTAGTCCTTCTCAACCTCCGCACTTCTGGAATAGAAAAGCGCCTGCTCCACATATCCTTCAATCCTGCCTATCTCAACATCTATATCAGTACTGCCTACCGGATCGCTATTATGATTCTCAATAATCATTTTAGATGTGGCTATGGGGATTTTAACCTCATGCACCCAGGTTTCTATATATTCCTTATATTCTTCGAGATTCCTCTTATACCCAGCCACATTGTCACACATAGATACTTCCGCATCGCTCAGTATATCATGGAACTGCTTTCCTTCCTGTGTATCTGTTTCTTTCATAACCTCCGGAATCAGATATTTCTTAGGGAGGCCGTCCATAATCCTTTTCGTTCCCTCAAAGATTTTCTTAAGTCTCAGGTAATCCAGATATAGACACACAAAAAAACACAGCATAAGTGCTGCCGTAACATATAAAATAAGATAAAAAGATCCCTTGATCGTCATAAGGAAAATGTCTATCGATATAATAAGTATTATAAGCCCCACCGGCCAGTACCAGTGTTCTATTACATATCTTCCGAACTTCAATTTAATATATACCCCATACCGCGTCTTGTGGTCACTGCATCTACTATACCGATCTGCTCCAGTTTCCCCTTCATTCTCGTCATATTGACCGTAAGAGTATTGTCATCAACATAGGCATCATTGTCCCAGAGGAAACTTATGATATCATCTCTGGACACGATCACGCCCTTCTTTCTCACAAGGAGTGTAAGTATCTGAAGCTCATTCTTGGAGAGGATAACCTCGTCTCCTGCCGCTCCCTCTATCTTTCCTTTCATAATATCCAGTGTAAATGTATCGCCGCTCTCAAGCTCAACCTTTATAGTATCAGAATTCTCCCGGTTCTTATATGTTCTTCTCAGAACTCCTTCCATTCGCGCAAGAAGAATTCTCGTATTAAATGGCTTCGGAACAAAATCATCTGCTCCGCTCTGAATACTCATCAGCTCTGTAAGTTCACTGTTATCACTGGTTATCATTATAACCGGTGAAGATGTTTTATCACGATATGATTTACATATCCTGATTCCGTCAAATCCCGGAAGACCTATATCCAGAAGAAGAAGTGACAGCTCTTCTCCCACCAGCTTATCTATGAGACTATCTTCCTGTAAACCTTTATATTCCTCCGGTTTTATAAATCTGCCGATATATCCATTTGACTCCAGAAAGATTTTAAGTTCTTCTCCCATCTTCATATCATCTTCCAGAATTCCTATTGTATACATTTACCTCTTCCTCCTGTTACATTTAACCCGTTATTACTATTCACAGTCAACCCAGTATCAGTTTCTTACATCCTTCATAGGTTGTCAAGAAGTATCCACCATATATAATTATCATAATGATAAATGTAAATAATATTCCCGAAGTCATATTTATCATACCTATAGCCGATAAAAGACCTTTAATATATCTGAGTCCGAAAAATGCTGTAAATGCAGCAACCATGAGCGGTATCAGGAAATTCATAAGCACCTGGACAAACAGTGCCTTCTTCCTCATACTCTCACCTGCTCCGATTCGTGAAAGAATAGCGAACTTCTGAACTGAATCAAGGGAATCAGACATTACTTTAAGTGCTATTATTGCCGCACATGCAACAACAAAAACTATTCCTATATAGAGGACCAGAAAAACTGTTATAACCGAGATTCCCACACTTGACTCCTTAATCTTTGTCTTGGTTGCAAGCCCGACTCCTGTCTCACCATCCTCCAGTTCCCCATTTAATGTTCTTTCACTTATCTCTCCCAGGGCTTCCGTAAGTCTGGCATCAGCAGCGACTTTAGCTTCTTCTGTTTCAGCTTTATAATCAGCTATAACAAGCGTTGAAGTACATTCCAGTCCACTGTCCGTTGCATCTACAACTTCATCAGGTACAATGACCGCTCCCATATCAGCACTCATTCCTGACATAACTATAAATTCTGATATAACTTCCCTGTATGCGGGACTGAGCTGATACTCTCCCGGCGTAAGTACATTTCCCTGTTCCATTGACGGGTTAAGCAGTGTATTGAGAAGATCAAAATCAGATACAATCGCATACTGATCATCGCCTATTATCAGTTCATCTCTTCCATACATTCTTTCCAGCCTGTTATAATCCGACAGTTTTATGATATTCTCAGGTGAAGACCAGTCTGCATGGAGGAATACCTCTCTTGCCTTATCCATAACAGGCGCAACCGTATCACCTATGGTAATTGAGTCGCATTCATATACAGGAATCTGAAGACTTTCTCCTGCCCAGTCATTTAATGCAACCCCTTTCTCTTCCAGAAAGCCTTCTGCATCATCGGAGTCGATAAGTATGGTAACATCCACAGGAGTTGCATTTCCGAGGCGGTGATTCAGATAGGTTCTGATGGAAAATCCACTGGAGAAAAGGCAGAGTGATATGAAAAGAAGCAGTGATATAATCACCATGGAAATGGATGCAGTATTCATATTGCCGCTGAACTGCCTTACAATATAAGAATTTAATCCCTTTTTATAGAAGTTATGTCTCTTCTCCAGCATTTTCTGGAAAAAACCGGCAAAGGAATAAAACATTACAAAAACTGCTGCAACCATGGTAAGACAGCATGCTATGAATCCATACTTACCGATAGTCGCTCCGAAGAATCCCACCTTTATACATACTGCTATCAGTACTGCAGCTGATAATATAAAGAGAATCACACTCATTAATTCATTTCCGATAACTCTCTTCTCCCGCTCCTTCTCAGCATTCATAAGATCTATAAGCTTATATCCTGCCACCATCTTTGTGTTAAAGAACAGCACGATAAGAAATATGGTCACAAAGCACAGGATGGTAACCACAGCCGCCCGTGCCGATATATCGAAGGTATAATGTGTTACATCCACTTCAAACATTCCGGCAACAACTATCGACAGAAGCTGCGATCCGAAAATCCCCACAGCCATTCCGATGATAAGTGACACAAAACCGACTGTACAGGTTTCACAGATAAGTATCCTTGACACTTTCTTCTTTCCCATTCCGAGAAGCATATATATTCCGAATTCCTTCTTGCGTCTTTTGATAAGAAATCTGTTCGCATATATGATAAGCATTCCGAGAATCACTGCAACCCCCACCGATACTCCGCTCATAAGGTCGATAAGCATTTTGATCTTATCATTTCCGGACCTTGAAACATCCTCCATAAGCCCCTGTGTACCTATGGAATTGAACATATAAAAAATGGCAATACCTATTATAAGAGTGAAAAAGTAAACCGAATAATCACTTCTTGATTTTTTTATATTCTTTAATGCAATCTTAAATGAGTTCATCCAATTCCCCTCCGAGTACTGTTGTAACATCCACTATTCTCTTAAAAAAGTCTTTCCTCTCTTCTTTTTCATCCCTTACTATCTCGGTAAACAGTTTTCCGTCCTTAATGAATATGATACGCCCTGCATAGCTGGCACTGAAGGCATCATGTGTAACCATAAGAATGGTTGACCCCAAAGACTTATTAAGCCCCATCAGACTGTCCATAAGTGCTCTGGATGCTTTTGAATCCAGTGCTCCCGTAGGTTCATCCGCAAGAACAAGCGACGGATCTGTAACCACCGCTCTTGCTGCAGCAACTCTCTGCTTCTGTCCCCCCGACATCTCCGAAGGGAACTTCTTTAGGATCTCCGTAATTCCCAGTTTTCCGGCTATATCAGCAACTCTTTCATCTATCTCAGAAGCCTTTACTCCCTTGATGGACAGTGCAAGAGCGATATTCTCCTCAGCCGTCATAGTATCAAGAAGATTAAAATCCTGAAAGATAAAACCCAGTCTGCTGCACCTGAATTCATCCAGTTTCTTACCTCTAAGCTCATTTATATCCTGCCCGTCGATAAGAACTTTTCCCGCTGAAAGTTTATCAATTGTTGATATGCAGTTAAGCAGCGTTGTCTTGCCGCTTCCACTGGCTCCCATTATTCCAACGAACTCTCCTTCCATAACATCAAAGCTGAGTCCACTGAGAGCCGCGGTGACATTTGACTTATTACCGTAATACTTCTCGGCATTTATAACTTCAAGTATCTTTTCCATTGATATCCCCTCCGATTTTTTCTAACGGTAAAACCTTACCACTTACCATGAAACCCTGCAATTCAAAAGCCCTACAAAACCTTACAATGTTGTAAGGTTTCATAAGGCCCATTTTATACTTATTAAAACTTCCCACATCATAATTCAGATCATGTCTGCAATAAGCGCAAACTGTTCAAGCGTCAGGGCTTCACCTCTGATTCTTGTATCTATCCCCAGTTGTGTAAGCACCTCTTCAACTCTCTCTTTTGGAATATCAAGTTCCTGAGAATTCTTAACTGCATTAAGAAGTGTCTTACGGCGTTCCATAAAGGCAGCCCGTATAAGCTTGAAAAGAAGCTTTTCATCTCTTACCTCTACTGCCGGAGCAGGTCTTCTCTTAAGGCGTATGACCGCAGAACCCACAGCCGGTCTCGGCATAAAGCAGTTAGGCGGAACATTTGCCGCAAGGTAGGGCTCCGCGTAATACTGTACCGCAAGCGACAAAGCGCCGTAATCCTTCGTCCCCGGTCCTGCTTTCATTCTGTCGGCAACCTCTTTTTGAATCATCACCGTGAGTGAATCAAAATGCGATTTTCCTTCCAGAAGTCCCATTATGATCGGTGTGGTTATGTAATAAGGAAGATTAGCAACCACCTTGAAAGGTTCCCCACCGAAAATGCTGTCTATATCACATTTAAGAATGTCCTGATTTATTACCTCTACATTCCCATATTCCGCAAGTGTTTCGCTCAAAACAGGGATAAGCTTTTCATCTATCTCAACCGCAGTGACCTTTCCCGCCGCCTCGGCAAGATACTGGGTAAGAGTACCTATTCCGGGTCCTATTTCAAGAACATTATCATTTTTTCCTATTTCCGCAGCCTTTACTATTTTATCGATCACATGACTGTCGATAAGAAAATTCTGACCATAGGATTTTTTAAAATTAAAATTATACTTTTGAATTATTTCTATTGTTTTTTTAGGATTACTGAGTTTTGAATTCTCTTCCAAATTATATACTCCAATCTGATCAAATGTTACTGTTCAGTCTATAAAGTCTTTTTGCATTTTCCCAGGTTATATCTGCCACTTCATCGGCACTCAGAGATTTTATCTCCGCCAGCTTCTCTATTACGTGGATCAGATACCCCGAATAATTTCTCTCTCCTCTGTGAGGCGTTGGTGTAAGGTACGGGCAGTCGGTCTCGAGAACTATTCTGTCCATTGGAATTGCTTCCACGGCACGAACAAGCTTCTTTGCATTCTTATATGTAAGTACTCCGCCTATTCCAAAGTACATGCCGGTCTTCATAAGTATCTCGGCAGTTTCCCTTGAATATGAATAGCAGTGTAAAACTCCCGGAGTGGGAATCCTGCCTGCAGAGCCGTCTTTCCCCGCCCTTTCAGACTCACCGTTTCCAAAGTACTCCAGCAGGATATCCACTGTATCCTCTGCCGCATCTCTGGAATGGATAACCACCGGGAGCGCCAGCTCCCCTGCAAGATCCAGCTGGGCTCTGAACCATTTTTTCTGAATATCTCTCTCGGGATTTTCTTCCCAGTAGTAGTCCAGACCGATTTCTCCGATGGCAACTATTTTCTTATTTGATTCTGCCATTTCTCTTAATCTGTCCAGATCCTCATCTTTCATATTGCCGCATTCACCGGGGATCACTCCCACTGCTCCGTAAAAGAATTCATACTTTCCGGTCAGACGGACAACTTCCTCAGAGCTCTTAAGGTCGCATCCTATATCGGTAACCGCAAAAACATTTTTTTCGGCCAGACTGTTTATAATACTCTCTCTGTCATTATCAAAAGCCCTGTCATCATAATGGGCATGTGTATCAAATATTCTCATAATCCTCTTAATTCCTTGTATTTTTCCTCTCAGTATTTTATAATGATTCAGGTCATAAAACAACCGATTTTAACATAAAGTAAAATGTGACTTCTTCTCACATTTAATTACTTGATTGGAGGAAATATGATTTCACAATTCTATAAGGAGATGACCGGAAAGGAATCAGTGATCAGAAAGTTTTTTGATTACAGCAGGGAACGTGCCGCAAAGCTGGGTCCGGACAGTGTTTATAATTTTTCCATAGGAAATCCTTCTGTCCCGGTTCCGCAGAAGTTTAACGATGCCATGACAGAGCTCCTGCAAAATGAAGATCCGGTTGCACTCCATGGATATAGTCCTACACTCGGACAGCCAACTACAAAAGCATGCATTGCCAGATCATTAAATGAACGTTTCGGAATGAATTACGAAGCAAAGCATATATTCCCGACTTCGGGAGCTGCCGGCGCACTTAGCCATGCGCTGAGATGTGTTGCAGGAGCAGGCGATACAGTTCTGACATTTGCGCCATACTTTCCCGAATATGTTCCATACGTGGAAGGAACGGGTGCCAAGCTCCGGGTTGTACCTGCAGACACAACTTCTTTTCAGATTAATTTTGAAAAATTCACGGAAATGATGAGCCCGTCAGTATCTGCCGTCCTCATCAATTCACCTAACAATCCTTCCGGAATTGTTTATACAACCGAGACCATTAAAAAACTGGCCTCCATACTTTTGGAAAAACAGCAGGAATACGGTCACGAAATCTTCCTTATTACGGATGAACCTTACAGGGAACTGGTATTCAGCGGCGTTGATTCACCATTTGTTTCAAAGCTGTACGATAACTCTATCTGCTGCTATTCATTCAGCAAATCCCTGTCACTTCCCGGTGAACGTATAGGATATATGGCAGTTAATCCAAAGGCCAAGGATGCAGATTATCTTGTTCCGATGGCAGGACAGATTTCCCGTTTCACAGGACACAACTGCCCTTCATCCATTATGCAGCTGGCCATTGAACGTGTTATAAATGACACCTCGGATCTTTCTATCTATGAAAAAAATGCCGAGCTCCTTTATAATGCTCTTTCAGCTCAGGGTTACGAAATAGTAAAACCAATGGGAACCTTCTACATGTTCCCCAAGAGCCCTATCCCCGATGCAAATGAATTCTGCTGGAAGGCCGCACGTGAGCTTGGACTTATCATCGTTCCCGGCGACAGCTTTGACTGCCCCGGATATTTCAGAATATCTTACTGCGTTGCTACAGAACAGATTGAACGCGCCATACCGCTGTTTGAAAAACTTCTGGCAATGGTCTGAAATGCATTATAAAGAATACTATAACAATGAATGTGAGGAAAAAATTTTGGATATTACTAACAGTTTAGACTTAGGACCTAAGAGATATGCAGGCATACTTTTGCATCCTACATCATTTCCGGGTCCTTATGGAATTGGCGATCTCGGAAAAGGGGCCTACGATTTTGTAGACTTTTTAAACAGATCGGGCATGACTGCATGGCAGGTTCTCCCCCTTGGGCATACCGGCTTCGGTGATTCACCTTATCAGCCCTTTTCATCCTTTGCGGGGCAGCCACTCATCATCAGCATCGACCATCTGCGTGATCTAAACCTGCTGTATGACAGCGATTTTACGGGAATGCCAATGTGGAACCCTGAAGATATATGCTATGGTGATGTGATCAGCTTTAAGTCAAATCTTCTCCATACAGCATATGAAAGATTTACTGACGAATCGATCTCTGACAAGTTTTCATCCGACCCCGAAATGATGGAATCATATAATAAATTTATAGAAGAAAACGAATGGCTGGATGATTATTCATTATTTATGGCAGGCAAGGACTATCATGAAGGTGCTCCCTGGTATCTTTGGGAAGATTCACTTAAAGCTCCCACTGCTGCCGAGAGAAAGGAGTGGACTGAAAAGCTTGCACATGAGATAGGTTATTACAGATTTATACAGTTCCTTTTCCACATTGAGTGGACGGCTCTCAAGAAATATGCAAATGAAAAAGGAATATCCATAATCGGAGATATGCCTATATTTGTCGCATGGGACAGCGTAGATGTATGGGTTCATAAAAAACTCTTTATGCTTGACTCAGATGGTTATCCAACTTCGGTTGCCGGAGTACCGCCTGACTATTTTTCTGCCACAGGTCAGCTGTGGGGAAATCCTCTCTATAACTGGAAGGAACATAAGAGAACGAGATACGAATGGTGGTTCAGCCGTATCAGACATCAGCTCACACTTACAGATTATGTAAGGATCGATCACTTCCGCGGTTTTGATCAGTTCTGGGCAGTACCGTACGGTGATGAAAATGCCATTAACGGAAAATGGATCAAGGCACCGGGAGAAAACTTCTTTACCACAATGGAAGCCACCTTCGGTTATCATATGCCTATTATAGCTGAGGATCTCGGTGAGATCGATCAGTCCGTAATAGATCTCAGAGATAAGTTTGGATTCCCGGGTATGAAGGTTCTTCAATTTGCTTTTGAAAATCCAAATGAGAACAACTTCCTTCCGCATAATCACATCAGAAACTGTGTCTGCTATACAGGTACACATGATAATGATACAACTCTCGGCTGGTATAAAAACTGTTTTGAAGCTTCAAGAGATAAACTGAGACGTTATTTCAGCACTGATGCAAGTGATATATGCTGGGTAATGATCCGTGCAGCTTTTGGTTCCGTTGCAAATATGGCAATCGTTCCCATGCAGGATGTTCTGGAACTTGATTCCTGGGCAAGGCTGAATAAGCCCGGTGTTGGAGAAGGCAACTGGTCATGGCGCTATAAACAGGAAGCCCTGACAAGTCACCTGGAAAAACGCCTCTACGAAACAGCAAAGATGTTTGGAAGATAGTTAACCTTACTCAGATCAGAGTAGAAAGGAGTTCCAAATGCTCAGATTTATAATAGCAATAACATTTGCAATTTTAGCAGTCATTTTCTGTATTCCTAAGCATATATATCTGAAGAACCAGATTAAAAAGGACGAAATGACGGGCTGGATCAAATCATGGAAATTCGTCCGTAAATTCTTCAAAGCGCTTCTTTTTATCTGCGGCACAAAAATAGAAGTCCGTGGACTTGAGAATATTCCGAAGGACGAAGCCGTTCTCTATGTAGGAAATCACAGAAGCTACTTTGATATAATCATACTGCATACCATCACCCCGGGTCCCGTAGGCTTCATAGCAAAAAAAGAGTTTAAGAAAATCCCTCTCTTCCACTATTATATGGATGATATCGGATGTCTGTATCTGGACAGAGATAACCCGAGAGAAGGACTTAAAACCATTTCCGAAGCCACTGAGCAGATGAAGAAAGGTCTGAGCATGAGCCTTTTTCCCGAAGGCACCAGAAATCATCAGCCCGAACTCCTGCCATTTAAACCGGGTGGTTACAGAATGGCGGAAAAATCAAAATGCGCCATTGTTGTTACTTCAATGACCGGCTTCGATGATATATTCGAAAACAATAAACCTCTGGCAATCAGAAAAAGACATGTTATAATAGAATTTGCACCGCCTGTTTATCCTCATGAGCTAAGCAAGGACGCCCGCAAGGAATTCTATGACAGTATTCCTTCAAAAATCATGGAAATGCAGGCAGGAAAGTAAGTAAGAAATGGAGAAACTAATATGAATATCTGGATTATTCTACTTATCATATTACTGGTAATAGTCGGCGTTATGGTTGTCCTTTACTTTGTGGGCAACAAATTGCAGAAGACACAGCTTGCCCAGCGTGAACAGATGCAGGCAGCAGCACAGCCGGCAAATCTTTTCATCATTGATAAAAAGATAATGCCCATGAAAGATGCCAAACTGCCTAAAGCTGTTATGGATCAGGCGCCTAAGAGATATCAAAAGGCAAAAATCCCGGTAGTTAAGGCTAAGGTTGGTCCTCAGGTCATGACTCTCATCTGCGATGACAGCATTTATGATGATGTTCCGAAGCATGGTGAAGTTAAAGCCATGGTAAGCGGTATCTACATTGTCAGTGTAAGGGCAATGCATAAGCAGACCAGAAAGCAGACCGAAGAAGCTGCTTCAACACGCAAGAAAACCTTCCGTGAGAAAATGCTCGGAAAGCAGGCTGATTATCAGAAACAGCTGGATCAGGAGCTTGCCAATAAAAAGGCAAAGGAAGAAGCAAAGAAAAATAAGGCTGAAGAGAAAAAGAAACGTGAAAGAGCAAAGAAAATCGTTGACTAATTTTATAATGATGCTTTTACCACCACTGTCAAGCGCCGTGCTTTCAGTGGTGGCTTATTTTGCTGCTTTTATGCTCACTTACATCATATCATTTTTCAGCATTGAGATTCTGACAGATGAATGGGGTGTAAATGTCCCCATCTTTTTACTTTTCAGAAACCTCATTATGCTGATCTTTTTTGCATCCTGGTATTACCACTTTATATTAAAACCCGGGAAAAAACATATCGATCCCTTTGAAACAGTTATAGAAAGCTTTTCCGTATTTAAAAAACATCTTTATTTTATCCCGTTGCTGATTGCAGCGGGCTACATACTTCAGTTTCTCACTACGCATCTTTTAAGACAGCTTTCCTTAATGATGCCGGAAGTTATGCAGTCCTACACAGAGTCGGTTTCATCCCTTATCGGCGGAACCGCCTCCCTTCTCACTGTTTTCACGGTTACATTTATCAGCCCTGTCGCAGAAGAAATTCTTTTCAGAGGGCTTTCACAAAAATATGCCGAAAGAGCATTTGGTGCTCTCCCGGCAATCTTTATTCAGGCTCTTATATTTGGTATTTTTCATATGGATATCATTCAGGGCATTTATGCATTCCTCTACGGAACTGTCTTTGGGTTTATGGCACATAAATCCAAATCCCTGATGCCATCCATAATTCTTCATGCTGCCATAAATCTGTCAGCATATCTGATTCCCTGATCTATCTACTTCCCCAGCTTTCCGCCCTTTAATCCTCCAAGGCTTGCGGAATTCAGGATATTTGTATCAAATGCATAAGTTATATTATTCTCTGTTCTTTCCCTCTTAAGGGCAAGTTCTATCATTCTGTCGAGAAGCTCTTTATACGGCACTCCCAGCGGCTCCCAAAGATAAAATGCAAGAGATCCCGGAATGGTATTGATCTCATTGAAATAGAGATTTCCGTTTTCTTCATCTATCATAAAATCAATTCTGGATACTCCGTTACATCCAAGCGCCTTAAATGCCTTTACGGCCAATGTTCTGATCTCTTCTCTCTGCTCCGGTGATATTTCAGCCGGTATCTTTCTTGCCACGCTTGCCATTCCCTTGGAACCACTGCCCTTGGCATTGCTTACATATTTATCTTCATAACTGAGTATATCTTCGGTATGCATAGGCTCTTCACATTCCGAAGCCTCTGCTTCATTTTCATCTCCGAGAACCGAACAATTTATCTCTCTCAGCCTGGTAACTGCATGTTCAACGAGTACACGGGATGCATATCTGAAGGCATCATCTATGGAATCGGTTAATGCAGTTCTGTCTTTTGCAACACTGATACCTACACTTGATCCCAGGTTTACGGGCTTCACTATTACCGGATAACCGAATTTCTCTTCAACATTATTCAGGAGTGTTTCAATATTTTCATAATCGGAAAGTGTATATACAGCCGCATCCAGTAGCGGTATACCGGCTTCCTTAAGTACCATTTTCATTACATATTTATCCATTCCCATTGCTGATGAGAGCACATTACATCCTACAAAAGGAACTCCCACAGTCTTCAGAAATCCCTGAAGATTTCCGTCTTCAACATTTGTTCCGTGAACTATCGGAAATACCACGTCTATATCTGTTTCATAGTTCTTGCCAAATTTTTTCTGGGGATATGCAATGAGCTTAACCCTCTCACCGTCATTTACCATGACAACTCTCTGGGATTTATCAAGCAGTCCCTTTATATCCTTGTAAGCGTCCATATTTCCGATATCATCACCTACAAACATTTCATTCTTTTTATTCATATATACAGGTATGATATCATACTTTTCAGTATCCATATTCTGAATTGCCTGAATTGCAGATATTACAGATACCTCATGCTCTACACTTTTCCCGCCAAACAGTACTACTACCTTAAGCTTCATTATTTTTTCCTCCATTTAATAATTATCCGGCAGATCATTTTCAAGAAGTATATATTTATGTCCCTCAGCCTTTATGGAATAGGCATATTCAAGAGCTTCTTCCAGCTTTCCGAAGCATCTCAGCTTTTCCTCGGGGAAGCCCTTTTCCGCCGCTCCGTTTCTGATGGGTGCTATATGATCTTCCTTTCCGACCAGCAGAATGTAATCACAATTCTCTGCCGCATATGTACCGAACTTATAATTATATTCTTTTTCCTTTTCACCCAGCTCAACCATTCCCGGAGTTACAAGAATTCTCACTCCCTCAAACATGTGCAAGGTTTCAACCGCTGCCTTTGAGCCTACCGGATTGGAATTATAAGCATCGTCGATTATGGTTACATCATTATGAGCTCTCAGCTGCATTCTATGCTCTACAGGCTGAATCTGTCTGACCGGAACCTTAAGCTCCTTCAGGGGTATGCCAAGTGTATTTGCAACTGCTATCGCGCCTGCAACATTTATAATATTGTGGGCTCCTACAAGCTTCATGGTGAATTCTTCCGATTCACCGCCGGGTGCTGTCACACGGAACTGCGTTCCGAGATGTGAAACAGATATAAGCTCCGAATTGTAGCCCTCACCCTTTTCCTCTGAATAATAGAAAACCTTATCCTTGTAGCTGCCGGCTTTTTCCTGAATATATTTATTATCGCCGTTAAGGAACAGCTTTCCTCCTGCAGGAAGTGCATCAGCAAGCTCAAACTTTGTATCTTTAATGTGCTCGATATCACCAAAGGTTTCAAGATGCTGCGGGCCAATGGATGTGATAATTCCCATCTCGGGATGAACGATATCACATATTTCTTTTATATCACCCACATACCTTGCTCCCATCTCGCAGACAAATATCTCATGAGTCGGTTTTAATGAACCTCTTATGGTTTTAACAACACCCATGGGCGTATTGTAGCTTTCAGGCGTGATCAGCACATTAAAATGATTCTTCAGTAATGTGTTCAGGTAAAATTTCACACTGGTCTTACCATAGCTTCCGGTGATGCCGATCACCTTAATTCCCTGAACACTGCGAAGCTTCTTTTTTGCATCATTTATATAATAATTATTTATGCTCTTTTCAACAGGTCTGTTCACAAGATTTGAGAATATATCAAACCAGAACTGAACGGAAATAATTATCATCAGAATTCCGGCAAGTCTTTCAAACTTCAGGAAGACTGCCGAGAGAACAAGCGCTGCCATAAGTAGAATGATAATGGTTGCCACAAGTCTTTTAACACGCGCCGTATAAACAAGCTTCTTTTTTGTATTTAATCTTTTATGAGCTCTGAATACAAGAAATATCAGATACAGGGTTATCCAGCACAGTATATCTGCCGGAAGTGAAGTAACAAATAATCTCAAAACCCCCACTGCAAAAGCAAATATGAGAATCCACTGTTTTCTGATATTCTTCCTGAGCCAGCTGATCTGCTCATTATTCTTATATCCATTAAGCTGAAGCATATGGATATTATACCTTAAAGCAAGAAAAAAGGCCGGAATGAACAAAGCCGCCGTTATTATGAATCTAATTATTACCATTTCCGTCTCCGATACCGAAATAAGCTCTCATTACATTTCTGAATTTTTCAGGCTGCTCTATATAAGAAAAATGTCCGGCTCCTTCCAGAACCACCAGCCCCGAGTTCGGTATTTTCTCTTCCATAATCCTCGCATCTCTCATAGGAGTTGCCGTATCTTTGTCTCCCCATATAAGCAGCGTATCCTGTTTTATGAGGGATAATTTATCCGTAAGATCTTCATTTATAGCCATAACCATGCATTTTTTCATAATCGGGGATGCATTTCTGTAGTCAGCAGATCCCTGTCTGGACTTCCACTCATCCACCACTTCCGGAAACAGAGTATAAACCACTTTATTATCCAGAATCTTTTTAAGTATCTTATACTTTCTGACACTGCATTTTTGTTTGAATGTTCTGACGGGAATAACTCCGGCACTGTCAATCAAAACTATATTTCTGATTTTAAAAGGAAGCGATGATCTTGATGCCATCTTGATGATCATTCTTCCTCCGTAGGAGTGACCGATAAGCGTTGTCTCACTGATTCCGAGTTCTTTGAGGAATTTACAGAAAAAATCCGAATAAGCATCCAGATTCCAGGGTTCCCTTGGCTCATCACTTCCGCCAAACCCGGGAAGATCAAATTGAACCACTTTATATTTGCTGTTAATGGCGGCCGCAACGGTGTCATAATACTCCATCTTCGTCCCCCAGCCCTGAAGGATAACAGCATATTTATCACCCTCACCGGTGATCTTATAGTTTATATTATATCCGTCGATTTGAATATCCATTCCTTAGCAATGGGGTATTCCCCTGCCTCCTTGATTAAATCTTAAACTCCGGCGCCTTGTACATTATATCCTTCTTATCCCAATTAATCAACTGCTTCGACCAATGGCGGCACTGGTAAAATATACTTCTTCGGCACCTGCCCGGATGAGTGCCCGACTGCATGCTTCAATCGTTGAACCGGTGGTATAGATATCATCCACGAGAAGTATACGCCCGGGAACTTTCACTGAAGGATTTACGGAAAATGCCTTCATAAGATTTCTCATCCTCTCTTCATTTCCCAGTTTTTTCTGGGGAAGGGTATCTATACTCCTTTGAAGCATGCGGCTGTTTACCTGCACA
This sequence comes from uncultured Clostridia bacterium, assembly GCA_946610715.1. Classification (GTDB taxonomy): domain Bacteria; phylum Bacillota; class Clostridia; order Lachnospirales; family Lachnospiraceae; genus Eubacterium_Q. The sequence continues at coordinate 20,216 of CAMOCO010000005.1, forward strand.
CCAATACATTTCCCCAGTTCCGCAGCAATAAGCTCCGCCTGATTATAACCCCTTTTCTTAAACCTTTTTTCAGATACCGGTACCGGAACCAGTACATCAATAGCTGCATCCTTAAATTCTTTACAAAATCTCTCAGCTATCTCTTTCCCATAAAAGCACGCATATTCCTGCCTCATTTCATATTTCAGCCTTGAGAGAGACTCCTTAACCGGTGAAATATAATTAAATACGGGAAATCCGCGCACAAAGCTTTTCTTAATACGAACGCAGTCCGTGCAATACTCTTCTTCGGCATCATCTATTTCCTTGCCGCATTTTTTGCATAAAGGTTCCGAAACATAGCTTATATATTTTCTGCATGAGCTGCATATTCCACCCGTATCTTCAACTATATCATCGCAGATGCTGCATCTTCCGGGATATATTATCCTGACCAAATCCTTCAATCATTTCTCCATTTACTATTATTACAAAGTTATCCGATTTCATCTATCTCGCGTATTCTCTGCTCCAGACTGGTATATCTTTTCTGTTCATTTACATTATCTATCATCACATTTACCAGATTCAGATTACCGACTATTACAACCATCCGCTTGGCTCTTGTAACTGCTGTATATATCAGGTTTCTGTTAAACAGCCTTGAGTTGCCGGTAAGCAGCGGGATAATCACTGCCGGATACTCACTTCCCTGAGACTTATGAATCGTAATAGCAAATGAATGTTCGATTTCATCCAGTTCTTTATAGGAATATTCCGCAATTCTTCCATCATCAAATTCCACTGTTATAATTTCATCGAAATCATTTATTTCGGAAATGATGCCCATATCCCCATTAAATACTCCGACCCCTTCATCTGAAATGAAACCGTTTTCTTTTGTCGGAACAGTACGCCACTCAAGCTTATAATTATTCTTTATCTGCATAACCTTATCACCTTCCCTAAAGATGACTCCGTTATACTCTTTTTCCCTTTTTCCGCGTTGCGGGGGATTGATATAGGATTGAAGCTTTTTATTCAGCTCAACCACTCCCAGCGCCTGCTTTCTCATAGGAGTCAGCACCTGTATCTCATTCATATCCACCCCAAGATATCCCGGGAGATTCTTCGTAAGCAGTTCTCTCAGCTCCTCAAAAACAGATGCAACGCTATCCCTGGGAATAAAGAAAAAATCATTATTTTTATTGCTTATCTCAATCCGCTCACCCTTTTTAATCTTGTGGGCGTTGGTAATAATAGCACTTTCCTCGGACTGCCTGAATATCCTGCTCAGAACTGTTACGGGGAAGCACCCGCCGGAAATGATATCATGCAGAACATTTCCCGCTCCCACAGAAGGAAGCTGATCCGTATCTCCTACGAGTATAAGCCTGGTTCCCGGAGTAATGGCCTTAAGCAGTGAATATAACAGATAATTATCTATCATTGATGCTTCATCCACAATTACCGCATCGCATTCCAGAGGATTATCTTCATTCTTCATAAACTTTAGGACCTGGCTCTCGCCGCCTTCTTCTCCCGGCGCTCCCATAAATGACAACAGTCTGTGTATTGTCTGAGCTTTATATCCCGTTGATTCGGTAATTCTTTTTGCGGCTCTTCCTGTTGGTGCAGCAAGAAATGCCACTTCTCCACGAGCCTCAAAAAATTTGATGATTACATTTATTATCGTTGTTTTTCCCGTTCCGGGACCACCGGTTATAACAGCAACACCGGAAGATACCGCAGATCTTACTGCCTCTCTCTGCTCCTCCTCCAGCCGAATGCCGGTTTCCTCTTCAACTTCCGTTATAGTTTCAGTGATATCTCCCTTAACACCCGGAGCCTGATCTCTCAGGTCGATCAGCATTCTTGCGGATGCAGCCTCACTGTAATAGTTCCATCTGGAATAGCATACAGTCATATTATCTTTTTCATTCAGCTTTAGGACAATATCACCCTCCATGGACATCTCCAGCAATAGATCATGGAATCTTTCGGAGAATTCATTATCTACATGGGCTGTCTCGTCAAAATAAAACTCATCCTCTTCGCTTCTTTCCTCCACCAGCCTGTAGCATTTTTCCGTCAGGATGCTCTCGGGAATATAGATATGCCCTTCTGAACCTGCCTGATTTAACACATATAATACCGCAGAATGAAGTCTGAACTTTGAATCGGAGGGTATGCCCGCTTTCATTGCGATATCGTCAGCCCTTTTAAAGCCCACTCCGGGAATCTCTTCAGCTATTCTGTAAGGATTCTCCCTGATGATAGTATAGATTTCCTCACCGAATTCTCTGTAAATCTTCATGGCAAGTTTTACGCTGATACCGAACTTCGTCAAAAATATAATCACCTGCCGGAACTCGGAATTTTCTCTGTATGCCACTGCAATCTGAATGGCCTTTTTCCGGGTGATTCCCTTTACCTCTGCCAGTCTCTCGGGTTCTTCCTCTATTATTCTTATCGTATCTTCCTTAAATTGTCTGATGATTCTGGTAGCAAGAGCCTCCCTGATTCCGCTTATCACACCGGAAGCCAGAAATCTCTTGATACCTTCCATATCTTCAGGCATGGAAAGCTCATACTCTTTTACATTAAATTGAATATCAAATTTGGGATGATGTTCATACTCACCCTCAGCACTGATATACATTCCTTCGGCTACTCCGGGCAGTATTCCCACAAATACTTCGTCCCCCTCCGTAGTCTCAACGCTCATGACGGAGTAGGCATTATCATCATTTTGAAAGATTATTTTATTTATATATCCTTCTCTTACCATTATCTGTCAGTATCTCCCTGATTTTCCCGAAAGAAATGCCCCAAGCCCGATGATGTGGGTGTCTGAATTTCTTCCGACACCCACATCATAAACATACAATCATCATTTTATGCTGCCCGACCGCAGCCATTATCCTTTTTCAGTTTCCTGTAAAAAGTCGATATATTTTCCGGCACCGATGGCCACAACCTGCATCGGATTTTCAGCAGTCATGGCAACGATTCCGGTCTTTTCCTCAAGCAATTGCTCAAATCCGTGGAGAAGGGATCCTCCACCCGTAAGAATGATTCCTCTGTCTGCAATATCTGCCGCCAGTTCAGGTGGGGTCTTTTCCAATACAGCCCTGATCTCCTCCACCACCTTTGCAACAGTCTCACGCAGCGCTTCTTCTGTCTCATCAGAGGTTATGGTTATTGTCTTGGGAAGTCCCGTGACAAGATCTCTTCCCCTTATATCCATTGAAATATTTTCAGGTCTTTTATAACACGTACCGATATTACGCTTAATCTCCTCAGCTGTAACATCTCCTATAAGAATATTATACTGTTTTCTAATATATCTTATGATCGCATCGTCAAAATCATCTCCCGCCACCTTGGAAGAAGCGGTAACCACAGCACCTCCCATTGAAATGACAGCTATATCCGTGGTACCTCCACCGATATCCACAACAAGATTTCCGATTGGCCGTACTATATCAAGCCCTGCTCCGAGAGCTGCTGCCACCGGCTCCTCAACCAGAAAAACAAATCTTGCGCCTGCATTATATGCCGCATCTTCAACTGCTCTTCTTTCTACTTCTGTTGCACCTGAAGGAACACATATGGCAATTCTCGGTCGTCTTCCGAAGAAGCTCCTTCCGACTGCCTTTCTGATAAAATATTTTAGCATTTTCTCAGTCTTTGTAGCTTCTGATATAACGCCATGTTTAAGTGGACGGATAGCGGTAAGATTGTCCGGCGTTCTGCCCAGCATTGCTTTTGCTTCATCGCCTATTTCTACGATTCTCTCCGAATCCTTGTCATAAGCAATAACCGAGGGCTCACTCAGAACAACGCCGCGCCCTTTAACATATATAAGAATATTGGCACTTCCAAGATCAATACCTATATCAAGATTTGCCATTTTTTACTCCTTTATCTGATCACTGGAAGGCACAAGCAGGATAACCGATGCATCTTCGCCATTCTTCCAGGTAATATTTATATCCGTAACATCAAAAATACCGCCGAGCTGATTTATATATCTTGTAAAGGTCATGGTTTTTCCTCTGTCCACCATCAGCTCGAGTTCACCGGAAAACGCAGGAACTTCAGCATTGAGCTTTGGAATCATTCTGAAGCTGTCCTGTCCTATAGGATTCATTTTTATATCCTTTATAAATCTGTCGTTAGCATACAGTACTGCTCCGGTTTCATTATTTCTGATAAATATATCCATATCCAGATTATCAAGTACCATAATAAGTTTTTTCTCGGAGTCCGTGTCTTCACTTCCGCTCACATTTATAAAACTTTTTGAGATTATCTTGCTCATCTCTCTGCCAAAGCTTATTTCCGATTCATTCCATGCTCTTTCACGTGTATTTTCAATAAAAATTAATCTGCCATAGTACTTTCCTTTTTTTCTTATAGGAAATACCATGACTGCCCGGGCATTACCCTCAAATATTTCAACCCTCATCCGGTTGGTCATATTCTTTCTGTCTATAACAAGTCCCTCATCACGGATTTGCTTCTGGAAATCCGGATCATAATGATCATATTTCCATTCAAAAACACTTTCCTCAGTCTCGCTCTTTCCCTTTTTGGCCCAATAATCCATAAGGTCCATTTTTTCCGGATTATCCTTATTTACCACATAATAGACCACATAGTCAATATCCAGGATTTTTCCCGCCTTTTCAAAGTACTTATAAAAGTCCGTTGAACCTTTTTCAACTTCGGAAATCAGTTTGCTTATAAGCTTTTTTTCTTTTATTTCAAATTCAAGAGCAGCCCTCTTGTTTTCGTCCTTAATAGAAACTGCATTTCTGTTATACAGTCTGGTAAGGTGATCGGAAATCACTGAAGCAATATTCCATTGGTAATTATACACTTTAAAAAGCTTCTTCGCCTGATTGGAGTTATGCGCATAGAGAAGCCACATAGCACAGCATATCCCGTTAATAAATACAGGAGCTGCAGCAATTCTTCTCTCTCCTGCAGATTCCTCTGTTTTATAATCTTCAAATTCCATAAACAGAGGACCTGTATCCTGTATAAGTGAATTCTTTATTTTTTTGAAAAAATCGGCATATTGCGGATTCTCCAGATAGTCATAGAATTCACCGAAATAGCTGGTGGGACCCGTAGGTTCGGTAAGAGGTGCTCCGTTCATATCCAGTACTACGGAATATAATTCACTGGCATTTGCAAAGCTGCTGAAGTAATCACAAACTTTATTATCCATGACAAATTCTTTTGTCAGCTTTACATCAGTTTTTTCCTCTTTCTCTTCGGAATCGTCATCTGCATCAAACCTTACGCTTCTGGTTATCTCATGACATACAAACTCTACGTGATAATCATTCTCACTCATTCCAATAAACATGATATCCATATTTATTGTCCGGAGCTTACCGTCATCACCTATCAGCCTCACTTCATAAGAGAAATCCGTTCCTGTCCTGAAAGCCCGCAGCATTGCATCTGCAAACGCTTCTCTGTCATCCGGATGAATATAATCCTCCGGAAGTCTGTAACCCTTATTGATGGTTTTGTAGTTTAATCCGAGAATCCCCACATTATCAGACAGATATTCTATCTTACTGCGTCTGACTCTTTCTATGCTATCAAACTGCCTTACCATAACTACACAGCCGGTTTTTTCAATTGCAAGATATAAATAATCCCTCTCCGAACTCATAACAGCAAGTAGTAACCTCCTAAATAAAAGAGGGACATAAAATGTCCCTCAACGTCATCAGATACATTAATAACTAAGCCTGGGAACCGCTTAAATCAGAGAATGCACTTTCTGAAATCTTAATTGTATTTTCTACTGATTCATTTACGTTAACAAGTGAGTCCTTAAGGTTGCCCAGATATTCACTGATAGAATCAAATTCTTTCTTAACCGCAGCTCTGTTCTGACGGATTTCTTCTCTGGTAGCAGCCTTCTTAATCTCACATTCCGCTGTAGTCTCATCTCTCAGCTTTGTACACTCTGCTTCTGTCTCTTCCTTAAGTCTTGTACAATCTTCCTGAGTCTTTGACATCAGATTACTGCAATACTGCTCGGTCTCCTGATTCTTTCTTGCACAAGTCTCATCAGTCTCCAGATTCAGTCTTTCACATCTTTCCTTTGTCTCTAAACTGAGCTGGTCTGTTTCTTCCTTGGTAACTCTTCTGAGATTGCTGCATTCATTCTCTGTAGTCTCACGCTGTTCACGACATGACTCATTGGTTTCTTCTATAAGTCTGTTGCATTCTGCCTCAGTAGTATTCCTTAAATTCTCACACTGGGCATTTGTCTCCTCTATCATCTGCTGACACTGAGCCGTAGATTCAGCTGTCAGTGTCTCGCATTCTTCCCTTGTCTTCCTTGTAAGTTCATCTGCCGACTCTCTTGCAGCAAGTAATGTTCTTGAAATAGATTCATATCTGGTTGCAGATTCAGAATCTCTCTTCTTATATTCTTCCAGTTCAACCTTCATTTTGGATAATTCGGTTTCAAGATTCTCATTTACACTTCTGAGATTATCAATGACACTGTCAGACTCGGTCTTATTAACTTCTCTCATTTGCTGAAGTCCCTTAACAGCCTCGCTTAATTTTGCTGTGTCTTCCTTCAATCTGGATATCTGCTTCTCATAGTCCTCTCTCTGACCTTCAACATAAGCTTCAACCGCTTTTTTATCATATCCTCCAAATGACACTGTCTTGATATCTAAATCCATTGTCTTATGCCCCTTTCAATATTACAAATTCAATTTGCGATTTTTTAAATCGACATACTACATGATAGTATAACACAAAGCTTTTTTGAATGCATTATTATTTTGACATAAGTATCAATTTACTGAATCGCTTTTTTATGATATTATGTTACGGATGTTAGAATATCGAAAGGAACATTAACCATGATATATAAAAAAACAAGAAATAGTATATTGGTCATTCTTTCTCTGATATTACTTCTATGTACAGCGGCCTGTACGGACCAGCGGGAGACACGTTATCAGACCTACGTTGACAGTCTTATAACCGCAAATTATCTAAATGCCTGCGAAGAATATATCCGTGCCACCGGAGCAAATCAGGATGATGCAGAGGCCATGTATCTTCAAAATGTCACGAGACTTGCCGAGAATCTTGAATCGTATTACGGACTTGAGATTTCATCAGATGTAGAGCTGGCTCCCAGGATGGTGGAAATATCCAAAAAGATTTACGGAAAAGCACGTTTTAATACCAAGGAAGCATTTAAGGATAATAATATCTATTATGTAGATATTGAGATATATCCCATCGACATTCTGAATCAGACACATGATGAGGTTCTTGAATATATTGAGGATTTCAACAGCCGTGTTGAAAAAGGCGAATTTAATAACTACGTTAAGGAAGATTACGAACATGAATTCGCATCAGGTATTATAGATATATTGGATGAAGCTTCAGATTCCATGGAATATGCCGATCCCGAAACCGTAAGAGTAAGGATCATTCAAAGCGATTCAAATTTTTATATCAGCAATGACGATTTCAGAAAAATAGATATGGCAATCCTGTCTACTGACGCTTCCAAATATGAGGAAGCATCTTCTACCGATGCTTCGCTCACAGACGCCGAATAATGATTATCAAAAAAAATTGCACCGAACCGGATTTCCCGGCTCGGTGCTTTTTTAATACTACTGTTCAATATGTCCTTTAGCTTTAATAACATCTATTACCGAATCAACATATTTCTCACATATCTCATCAGTCTCCGCTTCAACCATTACGCGGATAACAGGCTCGGTACCCGATTCACGTACGAGAATACGTCCTGTATCTCCAAGTTCCTCAGCTACCTTTGCAACTGCTGCCTGTACATCAGGATCATTCTGTGCATCCGGCTTACTTTTTACACGAACATTCTTCAGTACCTGCGGATAGAATACAACCGGCGCTGCAAGCTCTGACATCGGCTTCTCTTTTGCCAGGAGCACTTCCATCATCTTGATACTGGTAAGGATTCCGTCACCTGTGGTTGCATACTTTGTAAAGATTATATGGCCTGACTGCTCACCGCCGATACGGTTTCCTGTCTGAACCATGTTCTCATATACATATTTATCTCCGACCTTAGTCTTATCATACTCGATTCCAACCTTATCAAGCGCCTTATAAAGACCGAAATTGCTCATAACAGTTGTAACAACCTTGTTATTTACGAGCTTTCCTCTTTCCTTCATGTAGAGACCATAGATGTAGAGGATATGATCACCTGTTACCACATTTCCCTTTTCATCTACACAAAGGCATCTGTCAGCATCTCCGTCATAAGCGAATCCAACATCAAGACCCTTTTCAACTACAAATTTCTGAAGGTGCTCAATATGAGTCGATCCGCAATCTGTATTGATATTGTATCCGTCAGGATTATCATTCATTACATATGTCTTCGCACCAAGAGCATCGAATACTCCCTTGGCAATCTGCCATGCTGCACCATTTGCAACATCCAGTCCGACTTTAACATCTTTAAAACTGTACTTGCTCATGGAAATAAGATAACCTATGTATCGATTACGTCCTGCAACATAATCTACAGTACGTCCAATCTCATCCTTTGAAGCAATCGGAACTTCAACCTTACCATCAATATAATCCTCAACCTTAAGGATTGTCTCCTCATCCATCTTCTCACCATTTCCGTTAAGAAGCTTGATACCATTATCATAATATGGGTTATGGGATGCAGAGATCATAATACCACAGTCAAAGTCATCCACTCTGGTAATATAGGCAACTGACGGTGTAGTCGTGACATGCATAATATATGCATCTGCGCCGCTGGCCATAAGTCCTGTACAAAGAGCATATTCAAACATATATGAGCTTCTTCTGGTATCTTTACCTATAACGATTTTAGCCTTCTTGTTCTGTCTGGCTCCATAATACCATCCGAGAAAACGTCCGATCTGAACAGCATGTTCAAAGGTCAGGTCCTTATTTGCTTCTCCGCGAAAGCCGTCTGTTCCGAAATATTTACCCATGTTATTTGTCCTCCTTGTGAATTACTTCCCCGTTATCCTTCCAGATAGAATTTTCGGGAACAACTCCCCTTACACAGGAAGTCGGATATACATTTGAATGGCGGCCTATGACTGTACCGGGATTACATACCGCATTACAGCCAACCTCAACATAATCGCCAAGCATGGCACCGAATTTCTTGATGCCTGTTTCTACATGTTCAGTCCCATTATGTACTATTACGAGTTTCTTGTCGCTCTTTACATTACTTGTAATACTTCCGGCACCCATATGACTGAAATAACCCAGAATGGAATCACCTACATAATTATAGTGAGGTGTCTGAACATGATCGAAAAGAATAACATTTTTCAGTTCAACGCTGTTTCCCACAACACAGTCAGCACCAACCAGTGCCGAACCGCGGATAAATGCCCCATGTCTTACTTCAGTATTCGGCCCGATGATACATGGCTCACCAATATAAGCAGACGGGAATACCTTCGCAGTCTTATGAATCCAGACATGCTCCGAAACCTCTTCATAATCATCTCCGAGAGTAGGTCCGAGAGAAAGGATTAAGTCCTTTATCCCCTTTAAAGCCTCCCATGGATATGTAAAGCCTGAAAGATAATCCTTTGCAAGCGTATGGTCAAGATCATACAGATCTGAAATTGTATACATGCTTTACAGCCTCTCTTTCTTCTCGATATCAAGGAAATATTTATATGTATCAACCGTAAGCTCACCGCAGGCAGCTTCATCACAAGCGATGATCGCACCATTATGCATCTGAAGAGCACTGCATGTCCACTTGTGACTTACATTTCCTTCTACGGTTGCTGCAAGCGCACGTGCTTTATTATGTCCATTAATAAGTATAAGTACTTCCTTGGAATCTGTTACTGTTCCAACACCTACCGAAAGTGCCTGTGAAGGAACCTTCTCCGGATCATTTCCGAAGAATCTTGAATTAACTATACGAGTATCTGTTGTAAGATCTCTTACTCCTGTTCTTGAAGAAAGCGATGTAAACGGCTCGTTAAATGCTATATGACCATCAACGCCGATTCCGCCCATAAAAAGATCGATTCCGCCGTAGGAAGCGATCTTCTCTTCATAACGTGCACACTCGCCTTCCGGATCATCTGTCATTCCGTTAAGGATATTGATATTCTCAGGTTTCATGTCTACAAGATGATTAAAGAAATTGTCATGCATGAAATACCAATAGCTCTGATCATGATCCTTTGGAAGTCCCAGATATTCATCCATGTTGAATGTAACAACATTTGCAAAAGAAAGCTCTCCTGCCTGATTCTGGCGTGCAAGCTCCTTATATACACCGATTGGTGATGAACCTGTCGGAAGACCCAGAACAAACGGACGGTCCTCTTTATGATTCTTTATTTTAGCTGCAATATAATCAGCTGCCCATTTACACATTTTATCGTAGTTTTCCTGAATTACTACTCTCATATTTTTTCTCTCTTTCTTATATGTAATATAAAATGAATACACCAAAGCGCATCATTCCGGTATTAAAAGAACCTCTGTTACGGTTTTTATTCCGCTTTTTAAATTCCTTCTGACGATATACCGGTTACCGTGACAGCATCCGCCGAGTCTTTCGACCACTGTCAGCCTCGTCACCCCTGGTATGGGCCCGGCGCTAATAGTTTCTGCCTCTCCTTCCCTCAGAATACTATTTTACAAATAATCAGAATGAATTATAACATGATTGTTTAAAAAAACCAATAGATTTGATACATTTTGTGCTCAATATAAAAAATGTCCCTACATGTAGGGTTATCCTGCATGAGGGACATTTCGATTTTTCTGTTAAGTCCGCTGTCTGACTATCAATTCCATTTTTCCAGATGAAATTCTTTTTTAAGTCTGTACAGACATTCGCTGATTCCATCCATTGCTACGTTAAGATTATTCAGATCAAGCAGATGATGGATCTCTCCGTTTGGATAAAACTTCTCAAATATTTCCGAAAGATTTATCACGGACGTACTGTCTTCATATTTTATAAGCTCATCCAGTTCTACTCCAAAGCCCACTAAAGCTCTGTACAGCTCTTCATCTTCCACAAGTCCGTTCGTTTTCATAACAATATCATAATAATATTTAATACCGCTTATATATCCCTTCTTATTTGAAGGCATTTCTGAAACTTTTTTTATAACCTCATCCATTGTATTAATCTCCTATCGTCACTTATCAGCCATTCCTGTCAGCTAATCATTGAACCTGCAGGTACATCTTTCTCAGCAGTAAGAAGTGCAAGATTTCCATTTTCATCTTCTGCGCAAAGAAGCATTCCCTCAGATACCACACCGGCAAGTTTTGCGGGTTCCAGATTTGTGATTACAACAACCTTTTTACCAACCATATCTTCCGGCGAATAATAATTCTTTATTCCGGAAACTATCTGAAGTACACGTCCGGCAACCTGCACCTGTGAGCAAAGCAGTTTCTTCGACTTCGGAACTTCCTCACAGGAAAGGACTTCACCGATCTGAAGCTGCATCTTGTCAAACTCCTCTATGGTAATCTGCTGCTTTACAAGATTCTCAACACTTGTAGGTTCTGTTTTCTCTTCCTTTTTCTCAGCCTTCGGCTCTTCCTTTTCAGGTTCCTTCGGTGGGAATCTCAATGCTATCTCATCAAGCATCTTTGCTTCATCAACTCTCTGGAAAAGAATTTCAGGTGAATCCGTCACTCTGTTTCCCGAAGGATAAAGTCCAAACTGTCCGAGCTCGGTAACAGCACGTTTTTCTGTGTTCAGCTGCTTAAGTATCCTCTCACTTGTATCAGGAAGGAATGGTTCAAGAAGAGTTGCACCTATGGTAATGCTTTCCACAAGGTTATAGAGAACCGTGCTGAGGCGGTCTCTCATATGATCCTCTTTTGCAATAGCCCATGGCATTGTCTCATCAATATATTTATTACATCTCTTAAAGAGATTCCATATTTCCGTAATGGCATCGGCTACTCTGAGCTTATCCATACACTTATTTACACTAAGTCTCGTTCCGATAACAGTCTTTTTCAGATCTTCATCTATGGCATCATTTGCTCCGAGGTTTTCGACAAACCCTCCAAAATACTTATTGCTCATGGAAATGGTACGGTTAACCAGATTTCCCAGAACATTTGCAAGATCTGAATTAAATCTTTCAATCATAAGCTCCCATGATACAACTCCGTCATTTTCAAATGGCATCTCATGAAGAAGGAAATATCTTACAGCATCAACTCCGAAATAGTCTACCATATCATCGGCATAGAGAACATTTCCTCTGGATTTACTCATCTTTCCGTCACTTTGAATCAGCCATGGATGACCGAATACCTGCTTCGGAAGCGGAATGTCAAGTGCCATAAGCATTATCGGCCAGTAGATCGTATGGAATCGGAGAATATCTTTTCCTATAAGGTGAAGATCACATGGCCAGTATTTTTTGAACATCGGATCGGATTCTCCGTTTGCATGATAACCAAGTCCGGTGATATAGTTGCTGAGTGCATCTATCCATACATATACAACATGCTTCGGATCGAAATCTACCGGAATGCCCCATTTAAATGAAGTTCTTGAAACACACAGATCCTGAAGTCCCGGCTTAAGGAATGTATTTACCATCTCATTTTTTCTTGATTCGGGCTGGATAAAATCCGGATTGTCTTCTATATATTTTATAAGCCTGTCTGCATATTTGCTCATTCTGAAGAAATATGCCTCCTCGGATGCGGGCTTTACGGGGCGTCCGCAATCAGGGCAGCATCCGTCAACCAGCTGTCCCTTGGTCCAGAAGGATTCACATGGAGTACAATACAGTCCTTCATATTTACCTTTATATATATCGCCCTTTTCATACAGCTTTCTGAAAATCGCCTGAATCTCCGCCTCATGATCCTTGTCGGTGGTTCTGATGAATTTGTCATAGGATGTATTCATGAGATCCCATATTCTCTTAATCTCAGCTGCTCTCTCATCAACAAATTCCTGCGGCGTTGAAAGACTTTCAAATGCTTTTGTCTCAATCTTCTGCCCATGTTCATCGGTTCCTGTCTGGAATCTTACATCATATCCGATGAATCTTTTATACCTTGCAATACTGTCTGCAAGCACTATCTCATAGGTATTACCTATATGAGGCTTTCCCGAGGCATATGCTATTGCCGTCGTAATGTAATAAGGTTTCTTTGCCATTTCTTTATTCTCCCCTCTGATTCAGGACTAATGATATCCTGATCATAAATTAAAAACCGGGCAGACAGAGCCCGTCTACCCGATATTATACATATTTAGCCATTCTCAAACAAGAATTATTTAAATAATGTTTATCCGACTCTCAATTTAAACTTCTGAATCTCTCTGTCTGAATCAACAATTTCCATATTACCGCCAAGTCTTCTGACCTTTTCATCAAAATCCTCATATCCTCTCTTGATATACTGGATTTCATCAATAGTGCTGTAGCCTTCTGCTGCAAGAGCAGCTATAACAAGCGCAGCACCGGCTCTCAGATCCGATGTGGTAATTCTTGCACCTGTATATTTATTTACACCCGAAATGATGGCTGTATTATTCTCAACTCTGATCTTTGCACCCATTCTTGCCAGCTCAGATACATATCTGAATCTGTTTTCGAAAATACTCTCCACAACAAGGCTTGTACCTGTTGCTATTCCCAGAACCGTCGCCATCTGAGCCTGCATGTCCGTCGGAAATCCGGGATAAGGAAGCGTCTTAATCTGGGTTGCTTTAAGCTCTCCGTCGGCCATAACCCTTACCGAATCATCATATTCGATAACGTTGGCACCCATCTCTATAAGCTTTGAGGATATAGCCTCAAGGTGCTTGGGGATTACGTTCTTGATAAGTATATTACCTCGTGTGGCAACTGCCATTGCCATAAAGGTTCCTGCTTCAATCTGATCCGGAATAATGGAATACTCGGCACCGTGAAGTCTTTCAACACCACGGACTCTGATCACATCAGTACCGGCACCCTTTATGTTGGCTCCCATTGTATTAAGGAAGTTTGCCACATCAACTATGTGAGGCTCTTTTGCCGCATTCTCAATAGTGGTTTTACCATCTGCAAGTGCTGCCGCAAGCATAATATTGATCGTAGCACCTACCGATACTGTATCGAGATATATATGAGCTCCTACCAGCCTTTCCGCCTGAGCCACTATTTTTCCGCCTGCAACAATCTCAGTTGATGCACCGAGCTTGCTGAAGCCTTTAATATGAAGGTCAATAGGTCTGGCACCGATATCACAGCCACCCGGAAGAGCTACATCGGCATACTTGAATCTGCCCAGCAATGCTCCGATAAGGTAATATGAAGCTCTGATCTTTCTGATGAATTCGTCATCTACCGATAACTTATCTTCACCTTTAATACCCTTGCCGCATATTTTAACTGTGTGCTTATCCAGATACTTTACAGTTGCTCCGATATTCTCAATAGCCTTAAGCAATGTAATTGTATCTGAAACATATGGTACATTTTCTATAGTGCATTCATCTTCTGTCATAATAGCGGCCGCAAGTATACCGAGCGCGGCATTTTTAGCTCCTCCTATGACAACATCACCCTCAAGATGGACGCCACCTTTTATCACATATTGTTCCATTTTACAGTTATCCTCTGTTAAAACTAAATTCAATATAACAAGCTGAATTAGCACATAATCTTTGTAATTATATCATATATTAAGAAATTGTAAACCCAAAAATTATATTATCTCATTCATGAACCTTCTGACCTCGAACCAGGCCTCCTTCGACTCGGGCATAAGCATGGCGGAATGCTGGAAAACATGGAACATTCCTTCATATTTTGTAAACCTTACCTTAACACCGGCAGTTCTTGCCTTTTCTGCCAGAACCTCCGAATCACTGAGAAGCATTTCTTCAGTCCCGACCTGGATAAGCATAGGAGGAAATCCGGTAAAATCACCGTAAATCGGGGACAGCTCGGGATCGGTTTTGTCCGCATTTCCGATATACGGATTTTCAAAAATCACCTTGGACCTGTTATTTCCGAATACCGGATCTTTTTCAAAATTGTCTTTATATGACGGCAGTTCTGCGGAAACATCCCCCCAGGGAGACATAAGCACTATCCCTGCCGGAAGCTCTTTACCAAGTCTTTTAAGTCTGAGTGCCAGAGCCAGCGACAGTCCTCCGCCTGCCGAATCTCCGCCGAATATGATTCTGTCAGCCG
>CAMOCO010000006.1 GCA_946610715.1 uncultured Clostridia bacterium
CAGTGCGTGCAGATAAATCTTATGATGCGACAAATGTTGGAATTATCGGACGGGTAGATGATTATATTGAGAAAAAAGGCGATACGGCTGTTGAAGAGCTGCTTGGTTTAATCGAGGAAAGCATTGCTGAGGAAAAGGCCTGGGAAGAGAGCCTGAAGGAAGCAGCTGTCGGAACAGAGGCGTATATTGCAGTTGAAGAAGTTTCTGAAGAAGCAACATTAACAGATGCAGCTCCGGAAGAGGCAAAAGCGGAAGTAAAAGAAGAAACAAAAGAAGAAGTAAAAGAAGAAGATAAGATTAAAAAAGAGGAAAAGAAAGAGACAGATGAAGAAGCCGCTGCTGTTACCGTTAATACAAACGGCTTTAAGCAGTTCGAGGGTAAGGCGGTTGCCACTGTTGATTCGATTCTTAATATAAGAAAAGAGAGCAGTCCCGAGGCAGAGATTGTTGGTACTCTCGGCAGATGCGGTATATGTACCGTGATCGAAAAGGGTGACGAATGGACGCTTATAGAATCCGGTCCATGTAAGGGATATGTGAAGACTTCATATCTGGCATTTGGTGATGATGCAGCTAAATGGTTTACGGATAACGGTTATTTGCCTCAAGCTGTAATTACAGCAGACGGACTTAACGTCAGAGAAAAGGCAGATGCATCCAGCAATAGTCTTACAACAGTTACACGTGGAGAAACATATAAGATCCTTTCCACAGCCGAAAGCGGATGGACAAAGATCGAGGTTAGTTCGGATATTAAAGGCTATGTCAACAATGAATATGTGGAAATCGGTTTTAAGACTGTTGAAGCTGTAGCTGCAGAAGAGAAAAAGGAAGAAGAAAAATCTGAAGAAAGCACAGAGGAAAATACAGAGGAAAGCACGGAAGAGTCTTCAGAAGCTGATACAAGTGAGGAGACTACCGAGGCTGAAGAGTCAGATAACGAATCAGGCTATGCTGCCCCTGCAGGACAGGCAGGTCAGGATATAGCGGATTATGCTGTACAGTTTGAAGGAAATCCATATGTATATGGCGGAACCAGTCTTACCGGCGGTGCCGATTGTTCAGGCTTTGTAATGAGCGTATACGCGCAGTTTGGCTATTCGCTTCCGCGTGTCGCTGATGATCAGGCAAATGTGGGAACAGAGGTGTCACTTTCCGATATTCAGCCGGGAGATCTGTTATTCTACGGAAGCGGATATATCGGACATGTTGCTATTTATATAGGTAACGGGCAGATTGTACATGCCGCATCATCCTCTCAGGGTATAATAATTCAGAATTATGATTATCATACTCCTTGTAAGGCAACGAGAATTGTTAACAATTAGGATGAAATCTGAGAAAGCTATTTTAATGTCAGAAAATATGATTATCAACAGTGCTTTGTGCATGTTGCACAATAATAAGGCGTGATGGTTAACAATAATGAGTATAATCTGTTTAAAGGGCATGTTGATAACTAACATTAAAAAGGTTTTAAAATTGGGTTATTCACAAAGTTATCAACATTGTCAACATTTTATGGTTTTACATAACGCGAAACTAAAATATAAAAAAAGTATTAAAAATTTGTTACTTCTTACGAATTTGAAATCGGGACTTGATTTTTTCAAAGTCCCGATTTTTTCAATAAAACCGTTTTAGCGTTTCAAATTGTCAGACAAAATCGTAACAAAAATCGTATACATTTATTGAATGGAAAATGCGGGTATGTTATAATAAGCACAGGTTTCATATTATTGGAGCCCTTACCACAGAAATGTGGATTACTTGCGAGAAGGAGTGAGCATATGAATTACATAATTAGTGGGAAAAACATTGATGTAACTGATGGTTTGAGATCTGCTGTATACGATAAACTTGGAAGACTTGAGAAGTTCTTTACTGAGGATACTAAGGCGCAGGTCACATTTTCGGTAGAAAAGGAGAGACAAAAAATTGAAGTAACTATCCCTATGAAGGGACACATCATCAGAGCTGAGCAGGTTAGTGATGATATGTATGTTTCAATAGATATGGTAGTTGAGACCATTGAAAGACAGGTTGTAAGATATAAGAAGAAGATAATAGATCAGAATCAGGATGCGGCATTTTTCCAGAATGCATTTATTGAAGAAGAGGATTATGAAGATGAGGATGAGATCCAGATCATCAGAAGCAAGAGATTTGCCGTTAAGCCGATGTATCCGGAAGATGCCTGCGTACAGATGGAGCTTCTGGGACATAACTTCTATGTATTCAGAAATGCAGAAACCGATGAGGTTAATGTTGTATATAAGAGAAAGGGAAATACCTACGGCCTTATAGAGCCTGAGTTCTAAACTGTGGCATTTCCGATAATAATTTAAGACTATAATCCGGCGTCCCCGGGGACCTTTCATGATCGGAGGGTTTCCGGGGACTTTTGTACTTATATGTTTAAAACTGTTTGAGACAATATTTAAGAATGCTGTTTGAGGTATGATTTAAAAAAGCTTGATACATTCTTAAAGTGATGATATAGTATCTAAATGGTTTATTAGCGTAAATTAGGAGGTTTATAATGCCAATTTTAGATAAGATATTCGGAACACACAGTGACAGGGAGCTGAAAAAGATTACCCCGCTGGTAGATGCCATCATGGATCTTGATGAAAAGATGCAGGCTATGTCAGATGAGGAGCTCTTTGGAATGACTGCAAAGTTTAAGGAGAGACTTGCTGCGGGAGAGACATTGGATGATATTCTTGTAGACGCATTTGCGGTGGTTAGAGAAGCTGATGCCAGAGTCCTGGGACTCAAGCCTTTCCGTGTACAGGTCATCGGTGGAATCATTCTTCATCAGGGACGTCTTGCGGAGATGAAGACAGGTGAAGGAAAAACCCTTGTATCTACCATGCCCGCCTACCTTAATGCGCTTGAAGGAAAAGGTGTCCATATTGTCACGGTCAATGACTATCTGGCAAACCGTGATGCTACGGAAATGGGACAGGTTCATAAGGCTCTGGGTCTTACGGTTGGCTGTATTCTCAATTCCAGTACACCTGATGAGAGAAGAGAAGCTTATAACAGTGATATTACATACATAACAAATAATGAGCTCGGATTTGATTATCTGCGTGATAACATGGTTGTATATAAGAAAAATCTGGTTCAGAGAGGACTTCATTTTGCAATCATCGATGAGATTGACTCCATCCTTATCGATGAAGCACGTACACCGCTCATCATTTCAGGACAGAGCGGGAAGTCAACGGATATATACAAGAGATGTGATTATCTGGCACGTCAGATGACCAGAGGTACTGCTTCTACCGAAATCAGCAAGAGAGATATTCTCATGGGTGAGGCTCCTAAGGAAGACGGAGACTATCTTGTAAATGAGAAGGATAAATATGTAGTATTTACTGAGCAGGGTATCAAGCAGATCGAGGAATTCTTCGGATTCGACAACTTCTCTGACAGCTCACATCTTGAATACCAGCACACAATGCTTCAGGCAGTAAAGGCTCATGCCCTTATGCATAAAGATCAGGACTATATAGTTAAGGACGGTGAGATCCTCATTGTAGACGAGTTTACGGGACGTGTTATGCCCGGAAGGCGTTTCAGTGACGGACTTCATCAATGTATTGAAGCAAAGGAACATGTGGACGTAAAGCGTGAGAGCAGAACTCTCGCAACCATAACATTCCAGAATTTCTTCAACAAATATGAGAAGAAGTGCGGTATGACAGGTACGGCTCTTACAGAGGAAAACGAATTCCGTGACATATACGGAATGGACGTTGTAGTTGTGCCTACAAACCTTCCCGTAAAGAGAATTGACCATGATGATGCTATATATAAGACAAAGAAAGAAAAGCTGAATGCTATTGTTGATGAAATACTTGCAAGCTATGAGAAGGGTCAGCCTGTCCTCGTAGGTACTGTAAATATTGATTCATCCGAAGAAATAAGTGCAATGCTGAATAAGCGCGGACTTAAAGGAAAGCATCAGGTTCTGAATGCCAAGTATCATGAGATGGAAGCTCAGATAGTTGCCGAGGCCGGACAGCCCCATGCGGTAACAATCGCTACCAATATGGCCGGACGTGGTACGGATATTAAGCTGGGCGAAGGAGTTGCCGAGCTGGGAGGACTTAAGATAATCGGTACAGAACGTCATGAATCAAGACGTATAGATAACCAGCTCCGTGGACGTTCCGGACGTCAGGGAGATCCGGGCGAGTCAAAGTTCTACATTTCACTTGAAGATGATCTGATGAGACTCTTCGGTTCTGACAGAATGATGGCAGTGTTTGATGCGCTCAGAGTTCCGGAAGGACAGGAGATTCAGCATAAGGCTCTTACAAAAGCCGTAGAGAGAGCCCAGCAGAAGATTGAGGGAAATAACTTTGCCATCAGAAAGAATCTGCTTGAGTACGATCAGGTAAATAATGAGCAGCGCGAAGTTATTTATGCTGAAAGAAGAAGGGTTCTTGACAATGACGATATGCATGAGACCATAATAGACATGGCTCATGAAACAATAGACAGATATATTGATATGTGCTGCTCCCAGGATACAAAGTCCGATGAGTGGGATATGCAGGAGCTGAATGATATGCTCTGCAGAATCATAACATTTCCGGGAATCAAACTTACGGAAGAAGAAGAGCAGAATTCAGATGTGGAGCATCTCAGAGAAAGACTTAAAGCCGAAGCTGATGAGATTCTTGAGAGACAGCTGGGCGAGTTCCCTGAGGATGAAATGCGCCGTGAGGTAGAAAGACGTTCTGTCCTCCGCGGAGTTGATGTAAAGTGGATGGAGCATATTGATGATATGGAGCAGCTGAGGCAGGGTATAGGACTCCAGTCTATGGGCGGTAAGGATCCTGTGGTCGAGTATAAGCTTGCTGCATTTGACATGTTCAATGATATGCTGGATTCCATCAAGGAAACAACAACTCAGATGGTTTACCATACAAGATATGTTCCGAATAAGGAAGTAGAACGTGAACAGGTTGCCAAGGCTACGGGAACAAATAAAGATGATACGGCAAAGAAAAAGTCTGTAGTAAAATCCAAGAAGATTTATCCGAATGATAAATGTCCATGTGGTTCGGGAAAGAAATATAAGGATTGCTGCGGAAAATTTAAATAAAAGGATTAACTATGCTTGAATTAGATGAGTATAAATTTGAATATGGTAAGTATGCCGAGCCTCTCAGGGAATTGGGACTGTCTCTGGATATCGAGGGCAAGAAGGCTCGTATTGAGGCACTGGAAAAATCCATGGAGGAGCCGGGCTTCTGGGATGATATAGAAGGCAGCGGCAAGGTCATGAAGGAACTGAAAAACCTGAAGGATAATATTGAAGAGTTTAAGGTAATAAGCTCTGAATATGATGACATAGGTGCCATGATCGAGATGGCTGAGGACGAATCCGGTGATGAAGAGCTTATTAAGGAAACTGGCGAAATGCTGGAGGCTTTCAAGAAGAAGTTTGAAGATTTCAGGATACAAACTCTTCTTTCGGGAGAATTCGATGAATGTAATGCAGTTGTTTCCCTGCATGCGGGCGCCGGCGGAACCGAGTCCTGTGACTGGGCAAGTATGCTTTACAGAATGTATACCCGCTGGGCAGATAAGCATGGTTTTCAGGTTGAGGAGCTGGATTTCCTAGACGGCGATGAGGCCGGAATCAAGACGGTTACATTTCAGGTGAACGGATATCATGCTTACGGTTATCTGAAATCCGAAGCGGGAGTTCACAGACTTGTCAGAATCAGCCCTTTTAATGCTGCAGGCAAGAGACAGACATCTTTTGTTTCCTGCGATGTTATGCCGGATATAGATAAGAATATAGAAATAGAAATAAATGATGATGACCTTCGTATAGATACATACCGCGCCAGCGGAGCAGGCGGACAGCATATCAACAAGACTTCTTCCGCCATACGAATAACACATATTCCTACAGGAATAGTTGTCCAGTGTCAGAATGAAAGGTCACAGCATCAGAATAAGGATAAGGCAATGCAGATGCTTAAATCCAAGCTGTATCTGATGAAACAGGCAGAACAGCAGGCCCAGCTTTCCGATATAAGAGGAGAGGTAGGAGAAAATGGCTTCGGAAGTCAGATTCGTTCCTATGTCCTTCAGCCTTATACAATGGTAAAGGACCTCAGAACGGGATGTGAAATGGGTGATGCCGGCAGAGTTCTGGACGGAGATATAGATCCATTTATAAATGCTTATCTTAAATGGATAAATATCGATCATTCAGATGAGTAATTATATAAGAAAGAGGAAATGTTATGGTAAACGTTGCAATACTCGGATATGGAGTCGTTGGCTCCGGAGTTTACAAGGTGATAAATGAGAACAACAGTCACGTATCCAGACGTGCCGGTGACACAGTCAGAGTAAAGTATGTACTTGATTTAAGAGAGTTCCCCGGCGATCCCGCAGAGGACGTTCTGGTACATGATTTTGATGTGATTTTAAATGATGAAGAAGTAGATGTGATCGTTGAAACGATGGGAGGCGTTGAGCCGGCTCATACATTTGAGGTAAAGGCTCTGAAAGCAGGAAAGAGCGTATGCACTTCAAATAAAGAGGTTGTTGCCAAATGGGGATTCGAACTTCTTCAGCTGGCAAAGGAGAATAACTGCAACTTCTTCTTTGAAGCATCTGTAGGTGGAGGCATACCTGTTATCCGTCCGCTGATTAACAGTATCACGGCTGACCATATCAAGAGCATTTCCGGAATCCTCAATGGTACAACAAACTATATACTCACGAAGATGGCTGATGAAGGCATTGCATTTGAAGAAGTGCTTAAGGACGCGCAGAATAAAGGTTATGCGGAAAGAAATCCCGAGGCGGATATAGAGGGATATGATGCCTGCAGAAAGATTGCGATCCTTGCTTCGCTTGCTTATGAGAAGCAGGTTGATTATGAGGATATTTATACAGAGGGTATAACGAAGATAACAGCGATAGATTTCTGGTATGCAGGGCAGCTGGATGCATCAATTAAGCTTCTGGGTCTTGCTAAAAGACAGAATGGTGTTGTATATGCCATGGTTGCTCCGTTTATTGTTAAAGCGAACAATCCTCTGTTCGGAGTAAATGATGTCTT
This sequence comes from uncultured Clostridia bacterium, assembly GCA_946610715.1. Classification (GTDB taxonomy): domain Bacteria; phylum Bacillota; class Clostridia; order Lachnospirales; family Lachnospiraceae; genus Eubacterium_Q. The sequence goes on from CAMOCO010000006.1 coordinate 7,109, forward strand.
TAATGCCATACTTCTTGACGGCGACATGCTGGGAGAGGTTATGTTCTACGGAAAGGGAGCGGGTTCACTTCCTACAGCCAGTGCAGTTGTTTCTGATGTGATCGAGGCTGCAAAGAATAAAGGAAAGAACATTCCTATCCTCTGGAGACCAGAGAAGAGAGAACTGGGAAGTGTTGATGTGTTTGAAACATCATATCTTGTCCGCGTATCAGGTCTTAAGGCTGTGGAAAGACTCCGTGAAATCTTTGGTGATGCAGAGAGTGAGATCAGATATGAGAGAAATAAAGAAGAAATCTTTAAGAGAGAGATAAAGCATGCATTTGGTGCTGTAGAATTTATCGAAGGACAGCACGGTGGTGAGGTTGCCTTTGTAACCGGACCTATGTCAGGTGCGGATTTTGAAAAGGCTGCCGAAGATTTTGTGATTGAAAACCGTATCCGCATTGCGGAAGTTTAAATAAAACCGTTCGCGGTTTATCCGGGAGGAAGAAAAATGCTGATAGTTAAAAAGTTTGGCGGTACATCCGTAGGTAACAGAGACAGGATATTCAATGTGGCCGGCCGGTGTATTGAAGATTACAAAAAAGGAAATGATGTAGTTGTGGTTCTGTCAGCCATGGGTAAGTATACGGATGTGCTTATAGATATGGCAAAAGAAATAAATGACAATCCACCGAAAAGAGAACTTGATATGCTTCTTACGACAGGTGAACAGCAGTCAGTGGCTCTTATGTCCATGGCTATGAATGCACTGGGCGTTCCGTCGGTTTCGCTGAATGCATTTCAGGTTGCCATGCATACAACCTCCGCATACGGAAATGCAAGACTGAAAAGAATTGATACAGAGAGAATACGTAATGAGCTGGAGCAGAGAAGAATTGTAATAGTTACTGGATTCCAGGGAATCAACAAATATGATGACTTTACTACTCTTGGACGAGGCGGTTCGGATACAACAGCCGTTGCTCTGGCAGCTGCACTTCATGCAGATCTTTGCGAGATTTATACAGATGTTGATGGTGTATATACTGCTGATCCCAGAAAGGTTAAGACTGCACGCAAGCTGAATACGGTAACCTATGATGAGATGCTGGAGCTTGCCACATTGGGAGCAGGTGTGCTTCATAACAGGTCCGTTGAGCTGGCTAAGAAGTACGGTGTACAGATGGTTGTACGTTCAAGTCTGAATACTAACGAAGGAACGATCGTTAAGGAGGGTAATAAAATGGAGAAGATGATAGTAAGTGGTGTTGCGGCTGATACAGATGCAGCAAGAGTAGCGGTTATCGGACTTAAGGATGAGCCGGGAGTTGCATTTAAGCTTTTCAATGAGCTTGCAAAACATAATATAAATATTGATATGATTCTTCAGTCTGTGGGACGTCATGGAACTAAGGACATTTCCTTTACATGCAGTGATGATGATGCTGATGAAGCAGAGAAGATTATAAGCTCCAAGATGGATTTTGAAGATATAGATGTAGATAAGAATGTTGCAAAGGTATCTATTGTAGGTGCCGGAATGCAGTCAAATGCCGGTGTTGCGGCTAAGATGTTTGAGGCACTGTATGATGCAAATATCAATATCAGAATGATTTCCACATCAGAAATCAGAGTAACGGTTCTTATAAATGTAGGAGAAGCAGAGAGAGCCATGAATGCAATTCATGATAAATTTGATCTGGGAAATGATAAGTAAGATACGTACTCAAATCAGATGATGAACTAAAAAGCTCTGTATGATACAATAAATCCGCGAAGGGGATTTGAACGGATCATACGGAGCGTTTTTTAGAGTTTTATTTGGAAAAGGTTTTATGGAGGTAATGAAGGTGAAAAGGACAGATTATATCAGCTGGGATCAGTATTTTATGGGAATTGCCATGATGTCGGCATATAGAAGCAAGGATCCAAATACGCAGGTGGGGGCTTGCATAGTAGGACCGGATAACAGGATCCTTTCAGTAGGTTATAACGGAATGCCCGAGGGATGTGAGGATGATGATATGCCCTGGGGAAGAGACGGGGCTGCACTTGATTCAAAATATATGTTTGTATGCCATGCGGAGCTGAATGCAATCCTCAATTACAGAGGAACGGGAACCATGAAGGGAGCAAAGTGTTATGTAACACTTTTTCCGTGCAATGAGTGTGCAAAAGCTATTATTCAAAGCGGGATAGAAGAGGTTATATTTATGTCCGACAAATATTCCGGCACAGACAGCACCATTGCATCAAAGAGAATGTTTGATAAAACAGGAGTAAAATACAGACAGTTTGAACCGGCTCACAGACTTATAAATATTGAAGTGTGACAGGCATTGCGGCAATATTAAAAAAGGAAGGACGCTCTGAGGAATGACACAGCATTTACCGGACAGTACCATATATGAATCAAATAGCAGAGAAGAGACACTTCAGGTGGCAAAAAAGCTTGCTGAAAAAGCATTTCCGGGACAGGTGATATGTCTGAACGGAGATCTTGGTGTGGGGAAGACTGTATTTGCCCAGGGATTCGGAAAGGCTCTCGGAATAGAAGAACCAATGGCAAGCCCTACATTTACCATATTGAAGGAGTACCATGAGGGGAGGCTTCCCCTTTATCATTTTGATGTCTACAGAATATCTGATGTGGATGAGATGGAAGAGACGGGATTTTTTGATTTTATAAACGGGGACGGAGTTACGCTGATCGAGTGGGCAGAGCTTATTGAGGATATTATTCCGGAGGACAGCGTGCAGGTAAATATTGAGAAGGACCCTGACAGGGGCTTTGATTACAGGAGGATAATAGTCCGGGGATGAAGATACTTGGAATAGACAGTTCGGGAATGACTGCTTCGGCAGCGGTACTGGATGATGATAAGCTGATAGCTGAATTCAGCGTAAACAATAAAAGAACACACTCTGAAACTTTAATGCCCATGATAGACAGGGTGCTTACGGCATCTGAGACAGAACCGGAGGAATTGGGACTCCTTGCAGTTGCTGCAGGACCGGGTTCATTTACGGGACTCAGGATAGGAGCGGCTCTGATAAAGGGATTGGGACTGGCACTTGATATACCGGTTGCGGCCATACCCACGTTGGAGGGGCTTGCCATGAATCTCTGGGGAACAGACAGAATAGTATGCCCTATAATTGATGCAAGAAGAAATCAGGTTTATACAGGACTGTACCATGTGTCAGCCGGCGACAGGAACCGGAGGGAGCTTCCCGAAGTTGTGCTGGATCAAACGGCATGTGATATATCAGAGATAGTTGGCAAAATAAATGAAATCGGAGAACCGGTAATATTTCTGGGAGACGGAGTGACGGTTTTCAGAGAGTATATTGATAATAATATAAATGTAAAATGCGATTATGCGCCTGCAGGATCCGCACTTCAGAGGGCGGCATCGGTTGCGGGTCTTGGCCTTATATATTACGAGGCCGGGAAAACTGTGTCCTCCGACGATTTCACACCGGTCTATCTTAGACCATCGCAGGCGGAGAGGATGAAGGCAAATGGGAATAATCAGTGAAATTGCAAGAATTGAAGAAGAATGCTTTAATGATGCGTGGACCATTGTTTCGCTCGAGGAAGCATTTAAACATGAGCATAACCACCTGATAGTCGTTTTCGATGACGGAAGTACTGCAGATGATTTTGTGTTTCAGGGAAATGAGCAGCTTGCCGGATATCTTATATATTCGGAGGTGATGGGAGATGTTGAGCTTCTCAGAATAGCCGTAGACAGGAAAAAAAGACATATGGGCTATGGCGGGAAGCTGATAGAAAAATTCATTTCCACGCTGGAATTTATGGATGCGGAAAAGGTAACTCTTGAAGTGAGAGAAGGAAACAGTGAGGCAATCAGACTGTATACTATTTATGGTTTTGAGAAGATTGCCGTCAGGAAGGATTATTATTCGAATCCCGTGGAGGATGCGATAATAATGCAGCGACCTATTGCAAAAAATGATGATCAGATAGGATGGTTTTAAAATGATAGATATTACACTGCTGGGTACTGGCGGAATGATGCCTCTTCCCTACAGATCCTTAACATCATTAATGATAAGATATAACGGGAAAAGCCTCCTGATAGATACCGGAGAAGCGACTCAGATATCCATCAGAAGAAGGGGATGGAGCTTTAATCCTATTGATGTAATACTTATTACGCATTTTCATGCAGATCATATCAGTGGTCTTCCGGGAATGCTGCTTGCAATGGGAAATGCGGACAGGACAGAGCCTGTTACGATAATAGGACCCGTTGGACTGGAGAAGGTTGTAAGGGGACTTCTGGTAATAGCCCCGAGACTTCCTTTCAGAGTTGACTGTATTGAACTTAAGGAAAATGATGAGTGGTTTAATGCTATCGGACTTAAGTGCCATGCATTTAAACTTGATCACAGTATGCCATGCTATGGATTCAGCATGTCTCTGGAGAGAGCGGGACGGTTCAATCCCGAGGCTGCCTCAAAAATGGAGATTCCGCTTCAGTTTTGGAGAAGACTTCAGCAGGGAGAAACAGTTACCGACGGAGATAAGACATATACTCCCGATATGGTAATGGGCAGCGCGAGAAAGGGTCTGAAGCTTACATATGTAACTGATACAAGGCCTATTGATTCAATTATAGAAGCGGCCAGAGGGTCGGATCTTTTTATCTGCGAAGGTATGTACGGTGAAGCGGACGGAGACGAAAAGGCCAGAGACAAAAAACATATGACCATGTATGATGCGGCGAGGCTGGCAAAAGCGGCGGAAGTAAGAGAACTCTGGCTCACACATTATTCGCCGTCAATGGTAAATCCATTTGAATTTTCGGATGCCGTAAAGGCTATTTTCCCGGATGCGCATATTTGTAAAGACAGAAGAAGTATAACTCTTAATTTTGAGGATGAAGAAAATGAGTCTGGTGAAGATAAACAGTAAAGTTACGGAAACACTGATAGAAAAAGTAAAAAATGAAATTCTGATACTCGGGATTGAATCCTCCTGCGATGAAACGGCTGCCGCTGTGGTAGCGGATGGAAGAAGGGTGCTGTCAAATGTCATCTATTCTCAGGTGCCTGTCCATACATTGTATGGAGGAGTGGTTCCCGAAATCGCATCAAGAGCCCATGTTGAAAAGATTAATCAGGTTATCCGAAAGGCTTTGGAGGATTCAGGAAAGACAATTCAGGATATAGATGCAATTGCCGTGACTTACGGACCGGGACTTGTAGGTCCTCTTCTCGTGGGTGTTAATACAGCCAAGGCATTTGCTTATGCAAAGAAGAAACCTCTGGTGGGAGTTAATCACATAGAGGGGCATATATCTGCAAACTATATTGATAATCCGGAGCTTGAGCCTCCGTTTATGTGTCTGGTTGCTTCCGGCGGACATTCACATATAGTCAGAGTTGATGATTACGGAAAATATACGATAATAGGAAGAACTCATGATGATGCCGCGGGAGAAGCATTTGATAAGGTTGCCCGTGCCATCGGACTCGGGTATCCGGGCGGCCCTAAGGTTGATAAGCTGGCAAAGGAAGGGGATCCGGCAAAAATTGATTTCCCGAGAGCTTCTGTGGGAGACTCGCCCTATGATTTTTCCTTCAGCGGTCTAAAATCAGCGGTTCTTAACTACCTGAACGGATGTGAGATGAAGGGGATAGAGGTAAATAAAGCGGATGTTGCCGCTTCATTTCAGCAGGCGGTAATTGATGTGCTGACGGAGCACAGTATCAGGGCGGCTCGGGAATACGGATGTGAAAGGCTTGCTCTTGCAGGGGGAGTTGCGGCAAATTCAGGGCTGAGAGAAGCCATGAAATCTGCTGCGGAAAAGGAAGGAATGAAATTCTATATGCCGTCACTCATTTACTGCACCGATAATGCGGCTATGATTGCATCAGCAGGATATTATGAATATATGGCAGGCAAAAGAGCGGGACTGAGTCTTAATGCCATGCCGAATCTGAAAGTCGGGGAATAAATATGGTTACAGCTATAGTTCTTGCTGCGGGCAGCGGAAGCAGGATGAATCAAAAAAAAGAAAAGCAGTTCCTTCTTCTGGACGGGAAACCGCTTCTTTATTATTCGTTAAAAATCTTTGAGGCGAGTATAGTTGATGAGATTATACTGGTTACCAAGGAAAAGGATATAGATTACTGCAGAACGGAAATTGTAGATAAGTACGGTTTCACAAAGGTAAAGAAAATAGTCCCCGGCGGACGGGAGAGATATGATTCTGTTCAAAAGGGAATTAAGGCGTCGGATAAAAAGCATAAGACAGTTATGATTCACGATGCGGCAAGACCTTTTGTTACCAACAGAATGATACTGGATTCCATAGCTGCCGCCAGAAGATATAAGGCATGCACTGTGGCAGTGCCTGTTAAGGATACTATAAAAAAGGTTGATGACTATGGCTTCGGCGAGGAAACACCGGACAGAAGTAAGCTGTATCAGATTCAGACGCCGCAGACCTTTGACAGAGAAGTGATAACCGAAGCTTACAGCAGGCTTCGTATAAGCGGCGATAAAGATATAACCGACGATACAATGATAGTCGAGAGATATCTTGATCAGAGGGTTAAAATTGTCGAGGGAAGTTATAAGAATATCAAGGTCACAACCCCTGAGGATATGGCTGTGGCGGAAGCGTTCCTGTCATTATAGGGCTGTTCATGGAATATTACTGAAATGATTGATTACCTGATAACGGGTTGGTGAGGAGAAAATATAATGATAAAAAAATCAAAGAAAACGGCGGTTGTTCTGGCTGTGGCTATGGTTCTTTCTTTTTCATCCTGCGGTAAAGCAGATCCTGATGATTTTGAATACGGACAGAGCATTTCACAGCTTACAGAAAATGATATCTTTATTGCGGGAAATGAAAATGACTGGATGGATGAAAATGACGATCCTGATCTGGATTATGATAGTGATTTTCAGCCTGTGGAATATTCAGATACCGAAAATAAAGAATTTGAAGAATACCTGACGGATATGTTTGAGGAAAGTGTAATGGAGGATACCTTCAGTTACAATTATACGATCCTTGACGGTGCTCATTATGGACTGGCTGCTCCAAATCCGGCTACCTACGGTGATGCGGATATGTCCGAAGAGGCGATTGAGAAAGAAATTAAAGAAACTAAGGACGATTATGATGAGCTGATGAAATTTGAGGGTCAGCCCATGACGGAAGAGGAATACTTTACCTGGCTCTGTCTCAAGTCTGATTTTGAACTTTCAATGTATCAGAATGACAATATTTATTTTTATGAGCCTTTCTCACCCATGAGAGGAATTCAGGAAAATATAGGAACGAATTTTACCGAATACAGATTCGATGATAAGCAGGATGTGGAAGATTATATTCTGCTTATGAAGGAGCTTCCCGGATATGTTGAAAAAGTGGTGGAGTATGAAAATATCCGTGTGGAAAAAGGTTACGCCATGCAGGATATGTCCTGTGATGAAGTTATCGAGCAATGTGACAACATTCTGAAAAATCCGGAGGAAAGCTTCCTTATACTTGAATTTAATAATAAGATAGATGAACTTGATTTCCTGACTGATGCGGAAAAGGAAGATTATAAAGCACAGGATAAGGAAGCGGTTTTAAATGGAATGATCCCCGCTATGAAGATGATCAGGGACTGCGTTTCCGCAATGAAGGGAAAGGCAACCGTTTCGGGAGGAATCTGCCAATATGAAGGCGGAAAAGAGTATTATGAGAATTATATAGTGCCTTATTTTGCAGGAACCCGTATGTCGGTTGATGAAATGATAAAGCTTATGGATGAGTGGGCTGAAGCAGATGTAAATGTAATGACCGAGGTCTATATGTCAAGCCCTGAGGCATATAATTATTTTGCGACTAATCTGGATAAGCTGTTTGAGGAGGCGGATTCGAGAGAAGTATCAGAAAATATTGATATTCTCATGAAGGATTGTATGGATGAATATCCGGAAATAGGTACCATCCCTTACAGGACAGATTATCTGTCAGACGTAATGTCTGATGTTCAGGAGAATACCTTGGCATATTATGTATCACCGGCAATAGATGATGAGGAGCATAATATTATAAAGGTTAATGGAAATAACAAAGAAGATCTGTGGGTAACGCTTGCCCATGAGGGATGTCCGGGACATATGTATCAGAATGCGTATTTCCAGTCGACCAACCCAAATCCTATCAGAGCAACCGCGGATTATCTCGGATATCAGGAAGGCTGGGCGGTATATACCAGTTACAGAATGATGGATTATTATGACTTTAAGGATACAGAGGATGACAGTGCGGTAGCAAGGCTATGCAGGGTCAACAAAGAGCTGGGGTATATGCTGTACGGCAGGATAGACCTGGGTGTGAACTATGAAGGCTGGACCAAGGAAGATATTGCAAGTTATATGTCGGAAATGGGCTATAACGGAGAATATGCGGAAGAGCTTATGAATACGGTTATAGGTGATCCCGGGGTTTATCTCAGTTATTCCTTCTCCCAGCTTATGATGGAAAGAATGAGAAAGAAGGTTGAAAATGCCATGGGAGAAGAATTTGATCCTGTGGAATATCATAAGGTCATTCTGGAAGCAGGTCCTTGTATGTTTGAAGACCTGGAGTTTAAACTGGATGAATATATTTATGAAAACAGATAAGATTAAATGACTTTAACAGAGTTTAGTTCTACTTTACTGTTGATTTTATCCGAAAGATATAGTACGATAGCTAACAGCGGCCGTTCGGAAAAGTCGGACGGATTAAAGTAATAGAAAAAGAGGAGAGGAAAAATGGCAAACTTAGATTTAACAAAGTATGGTATTACAGGTACAACTGAGATAATTCACAACCCTTCATTCGAGGACCTTTACAATTATGAGATGGATCCTCAGCTTGAGGGATATGAGAAGGGTGTTGAGACAGAGCTTGGTGCTGTTAACGTTATGACCGGTATCTATACAGGACGTTCACCTAAGGATAAGTTCATCGTTATGGATGAGAATTCAAAGGACACTGTATGGTGGACATCAGAAGAGTATCCAAATGATAACCATGTTGCAACACAGGAGACATGGGCAGCAGTTAAGAAAATCGCAGTTAAAGAGCTTTGCAACAAGAAGCTTTTTGTAGTAGATGCATTTTGCGGTGCTAACGCAGATTCACGTATGGCTGTTCGTTTCATAGTAGAAGTTGCTTGGCAGGCACACTTCATCAAGAATATGTTCATCATTCCTACAGAGGAAGAGCTTGCTGACTTCGAGCCTGATTTTGTTGTTTATAACGCATCCAAGGCTAAGGTAGAGAACTATCAGGAACTTGGACTTAATTCAGAGACAGCAGTTGTATTCAATATCACAAGCCGCGAGCAGGTTATCATTAATACATGGTACGGCGGAGAGATGAAGAAGGGTATGTTCTCAATGATGAACTACTATCTTCCGCTTAAGGGAATGGCTTCAATGCACTGCTCGGCAAATACAGATATGGAAGGAAAGAATACAGCAATATTCTTCGGACTTTCAGGAACAGGTAAGACAACACTTTCAACAGATCCTAAGCGTCTTCTTATCGGAGATGATGAGCACGGCTGGGATGATAACGGAGTATTTAACTATGAAGGCGGATGCTATGCTAAGGTTATTGATCTTTCTAAGGAAAATGAGCCTGACATCTACAATGCAATTAAGAGAAATGCTCTCCTGGAAAATGTTACTGTAGATGCAGACGGAAAGATTGATTTTAAGGATAAGTCAGTTACAGAAAATACACGTGTTTCTTATCCTATCGAACATATTAAAAATATCGCTAAGAATGTAAATAAGATTTCATCGGGTCCTGATGCTGAGAATGTTATCTTCCTTTCAGCAGATGCTTTCGGAGTACTTCCTCCTGTATCAGTTCTTACACCTGAGCAGACAAAGTATTATTTCCTTTCCGGATTTACAGCAAAGCTTGCAGGTACTGAGAGAGGTATCACAGAGCCTACACCTACTTTCTCAGCTTGCTTCGGACAGGCATTCCTTGAGCTTCATCCTACAAAGTATGCTGAAGAGCTTGTTAAGAAGATGGAGAAGTCAGGAGCTAAGGCTTATCTTGTAAACACAGGATGGAACGGAACAGGAAAGCGTATATCAATTCCTGATACACGTGGTATCATCGATGCTATCCTTAACGGAGATATCAAGAAGGCTCCTACAAAGAAGATTCCTTACTTCGATTTTGAAGTTCCGACAGAGCTTCCGGGAGTAAGCACAGAGATTCTTGATCCAAGAGATACATATGCAGATGCTGCTGAGTGGGAAGAGAAGGCAAAGGATCTTGCTGCACGTTTCATCAAGAACTTCAAGAAGTATGAGACAAATGAAGCAGGTAAAGCACTTGTTGCTGCAGGTCCACAGCTGTAAGCTGAAGTTGAATACTAAAGATAATTGTCAGAAAATGCCAACCGGGTTTACCGGTTGGCATTTTTTAAAAGTGCATGCTGTGTGAGATTAAAGAATTTGTTATGTTTGACACTTAAACATGATTATTCTATAATCAACGAGGTGTTAATAAAAAATCGTTAAGGAGACTTAGATAAATGAAAGCTTATACGGAAATGTCGAAAGAGGAAATGAAGCAGGAAATGGCTTCACTTAAGGAACAGTATAAAAAATACCAGGATATGGACCTGCAGCTTGATATGAGCAGAGGAAAGCCGTGCCGTGAACAGCTCGACCTTTCCATGGGAATGATGGACGCACTTAATTCCGGAGCGGATCTCACCTGCGAAGACGGTACCGACTGCCGTAATTATGGCGTACTCACAGGCATACATGAAGCGAAGGTGCTTCTTGGCGATATGATGGAAAATAATCCTGACAATATAATCATTTACGGTAATTCTTCACTTAACGTGATGTATGATACAGTAAGCCGTGCCATGACTCACGGCATTCTGGGAAATACTCCCTGGTGCAAGCTGGACAAGGTTAAGTTCTTATGTCCTGTTCCCGGATATGACAGACATTTTGCAATCACTGAGTATTTTGGTATAGAGATGATTCCCGTTCCCATGTCACCGGATGGACCGGATATGGATATGGTTGAGAAGCTGGTAGCAGAGGATGAGGCTATAAAAGGTATATGGTGCACTCCTAAGTATTCCAATCCACAGGGATATTCCTATTCAGATGAGACTGTAAGGCGTTTTGCGAGACTTAAGCCGGCAGCCAAGGATTTCCGTATTTTCTGGGATAATGCCTACGGAATCCACCATCTTTATGACCATGATCAGGATTATCTTATCGAGATTCTGGCAGAGTGTAAGAGAGCGGGAAATCCTGACCTTGTATATAAATTTGCATCAACTTCCAAGATTACATTTCCGGGAAGCGGTATAGCAGCGCTTGCCACATCACCTAATAATCTTGAGGATATAATGAGTCAGATGAAGAATCAGACCATCGGACATGATAAAGTTAATCAGCTCCGTCATGTAAGATTCTTTAAGGATATTCATGGAATGATGGAACATATGAGACGTCATGCTGATATAATCAGACCGAAGTTTGAAGTTGTTCTCGCTGCATTGAAGAATAATCTGGGAGGACTGGATGTAGGCAGCTGGACTGAGCCGAAGGGAGGATATTTTATCAGCTTTGACAGCCTTCCCGGCTGCGCAAAAAAAATAGTTCATCTTGCTAAAAAGGCAGGAGTGACCATGACAGGCGCAGGTGCAACCTGGCCATACGGAAAGGATCCCGAGGATTCCAATATCCGTATAGCACCGACATATCCTACACTGGAAGACCTTAAAACAGCGGCAGAACTCTTTACACTTTGCGTACGAATTGCAAGTCTTGAAAAGTTAATGGCTGATGAAAAATAAAAAAGTATAAATAATAAATCCATAGGCCTTAACATGAAACTGTTTGATACAGAATATTGTTACCAGTCCATCTGGTCAATAATATCGAAGGCTTCACCTTCCGGTTCTTTGTGAAGAGATATATCTTCTCCCGTTACCGGGTGAGTGAATTCAAGCATAGTTGAAAAAAGTCCGATTCCGGGCTTTTTTCTTTTTGTTGTTTTACCGGAATTATACTTTGCATCGCCCCATATGCCGCAGCCGGCGTGGGCCAGCTGACACCTGATCTGATGGTGGCGGCCGGTGATAAGTTCGATAAGCAGGTAGCTTATAGGACCGTCATCGGTATCGAGTTCATCCAGGACTTCATAGTTAAGAACAGCTTTTTTAGCTCCTTTTGTTTCGGATTTTGCTATCGTTGAAATGTTATTCTTCTTATCAAAAACCAGCCAGTCGGTGAGGGTGCCCTCCGGTTCCTTCATAAAGCCGGTCACAACAGCCTGGTAATATTTTGTGATCTCTCCGTCCCGGAGCATATCGGAAAGAGAAGCAGCCATTTCAGGGGTTTTTGCATAGAGAACTATTCCGGCAACCGGCCTGTCCAGACGGTTAATTACAGCCAGGTAGGGCTCTTTGTCAGAAGAATTTACAGAATTATCAGATTTATCAAACAGATAATTTTTTACAGTTGTCATCAGATCTTCTCCGCCTCCGTTATCGGGCTGGGATGATATACCATATGGTTTTACACAGGCAATCATGTAATTATCTTCAAATACTATATCGGGCTTTGATTTTTTATACATTGTACACTCCGTTTTATATGATTTTGTCCTGACATTGGGACTATAAAAAGGAGTTTAAACCATAAAAAATTATATTTCAATACTTTTGACACTAACATCCTAATAATATATAATGTTAATATCTATGAGTTTCGGAAGAGGAGGATTATTTAATGGTCAAAAGGTGCAGAAAAATCATTGCCATAATTCTTATGGCCGCCTTTATTCTTCAGCTTTTACCTGCAACAGCCGTCAGAGCTGATGAGAAGGAAAAAGGTGACGATACTGTAATTGATATTGGCGCTGCTGACAGTGAAGATGAGAATTATACACCATATCCCGATGCTGCCAGTGTTTCAAATCCCAATTCGGGTATGACATGGGATGAATATTTCGGTGGTGTGGCAAATACCGGTTTTCCGATGTCAAGAATGCCGCTGGTAAGTCTCGTAAATGGTTATGAGGACTATGTTAGTCACGGCGGATATACATCGGCAACGCCCAGTCTTATGAGATATATCGGAACTCCATTTGCATGGGTACAGGATAATGTACATCCGGGTCCCGGCGGAAAGCTGAATTGTACGGCTTTCTTCACATGGATGGTTCTTAATATGGGCGTTTCACAGTCGGAATATATGGCAAAGACAAGCGGCGGCGGTGGATTATACAGTCTGAGAAGAGTAACAGACACATTCAGAAGTCTTGCTCACAGCGGACGTATCATAATGTATAACTTCCCGTCTTTTGAAGCTGCTATGGCCAGCGGAAAGCTTAAGAAGGGTGATATCATGATCATGGAGCCGGCAGACGGAAACAGCCATGACCATCATTTCACGGTATACTGGGGTGATACACCGAGCCAGAACATTGTTCAGCACAGTATAGACAGTTCGGACTGTATCTTATACAGAGGTAATACCAATTCAGGTAATATTATCTCAAATCTTCCTGTAGGATCGTGGGGAAGAAGAGTCTGGACATTCCCGAATTCGGTATTCCAGTTCTATTTTACACTTCAGAAGGAATCAGGCTCTGCTGATATCGCTGATAACAGCGAGTTTACAATCACAAATGTCAGAGAAGAAGAAGTCCTTTGTGTAGCGGTTGTTGATAAGAACGGAAATATCAAGTCCATCAAGAATAAGATCAATGATGATGATTTCAAGATCGATCTTGTGTCTGTTGACGGAAGACGTTATATCAGAGTAATGGAACATGAAGCAGGTTCCAGAATATACAGAGATACTACAGCAATGAAACTGACAGTTAAGCAGACATCATCACCTATGGGCGATGTTGCAGGTGATGAGTCAGACGTTATAGTTGTAGGTAACGGTCTGGATAAGGCAAAGACTATTTCCATCAAGGAAAGTCTCGATTACTCTAAGGTTTATGATTATAACTATTATATTAACAAATATCCCGATATCAGAAATGCATTCGGAAATAACAGAACAGCTGCCCTCAATCACTTCATTACACGTGGTATGGCAGAAGGACGTCAGGCATCTGCAAGTTTCAATGTAATAGCTTATAAGAATCAGAATAATGACCTTAGAAGTCTTTACGGAAATGATTACAGAAAATACTTTATACATTATATTCAGTATGGCTACAGAGAAGGACGTCGTGCAACAGGAAGCACGGAGATAAAGACTCCTATTACCAAGCTGTTTGGTCAGGAATATGGGGCAGTATATGATTATAAGTATTATCTGGATCATAATCCTGATGTAAAGAGTGCATTTGGCGGTGATGATGTTGCGGTACTGCAGCATTTCATAAATCACGGAATGAAGGAAGGCCGTCAGGCTAAGGAAACCTTCAATGTCGGTGCATATAAGAAGAGATATGGCGATCTGAGAATTGCATTTAGAAATGACCTTCCGAAGTACTATAAGCACTTTATGGATCATGGTTACAGAGAAGGACGACTTGCAACAGGTAATCCGAAGTTTATTCCGGTAACGACCATGAATGGTACCAATTACAGTGCGGTATATGACTTCTATTATTACTTGGATCATAATCCTGATGTTAAGAAAGCTTTCGGAAATGATGATGTAGCAGTGCTGGAGCACTTTATAAATCATGGTATGAAGGAAGCAAGAAGAGCTAAGGAAAGCTTCGATGTAAAGTCATACAGGAACAGATATCAGGATCTCAGACTTGCATTCAGAAATGATCTTCCGAAGTATTATAAGCATTATATAACAAACGGAAAGAAGGAAGCCCGTACCTGTACAGGAGTTCCAAAGCTGGTTGATCCGGTTACAAAGCTGAACGGAGTTGATTACAGCAAGGTTTATGATTTTAATTATTATATCAACAAGTATGATGATATTAAGAAAGCCTTTGGATATGATGACGTTGGAGCGCTTGAACATTTTGTAAGAAGAGGAATGATTGAGCGTCGTCAGGGTAAAGCAACATTTAACTTTGATGCATACAGAGCAAATTATGACGATCTGAGAAAGGCCTTCGGCGAAGACAGTGCCAAGTACTATATGCACTACATAAAGAGTGGTGAATGGGAAAGAAGAAATGCTGCATATACAACTATCTATAACGGAGTTAACTATAAGCATGTATTTGATGCTAAGTATTATGCAGACAAATATCCTGACTTAAAGCAGGCATTTGGATATGACAAGCTTCTTCTGTTCAATCACTTTGTAAGAAACGGTATGAGAGAAGGACGTCAGGCATCTGCAGAATTTGATGTAAGATATTACAGAAGCCAGAATAAGGATCTTCAGAAAGCCTTTGGAAGTGACTTCACAAAGTACTACAGACACTACGAGGTATCAGGAAGAAGAGAAAACAGAAAGGGTACCAAGAGTAAATAATCTGTATTCAAAGCGATAAGCTGAGATATGAATCGGGCAGGGTTAAAAGCTCTGCTCGATTTTTTACACTTGAACCCTGTTGTCATAGTGTGATAAAATGAGGATTCGATAATAATTAACCATTGAGAGGATAAAAAAATGGCAGAAAAAAAGGTAGAAGCGATTACCTCCATGGAGGAGGATTTTGCACAGTGGTATACTGATGTAGTTGTAAAGGCTGATCTTACAGGTTATACAAGCGTAAAAGGATTTATGGTTCTTAAACCGGCAGGTTATGCCATTTGGGAACTTATCCAGAAACAGCTTGACGAAAGATTTAAAGCGACAGGAGTAGAGAATGTATATCTTCCTCTGCTTATTCCGGAGGGACTTCTTCAGAAAGAGAAGGATCATGTAGAAGGTTTTGCACCCGAGGTAGCCTGGGTTACCCACGGAGGATTGAATGAGCTTCCGGAGAAGTTATGCGTGCGTCCTACATCTGAAACACTTTTCTGCGATTTTTATCAGAAGGATATAACATCATACAGAGATCTTCCTAAGGTCTATAACCAGTGGTGCTCTGTTGTGCGTTGGGAGAAGGAAACAAGACCATTTCTTCGCTCAAGGGAATTCCTGTGGCAGGAAGGTCATACAGCTCACGCTACAGCTGAGGAGGCTGAGGAAAGAACAATACAGATGTTAAATGTATATGCGGATTTCTGTGAGCAGGTTCTGGCTATTCCTGTTATAAAAGGACAGAAAACCGAGAAGGAAAAGTTTGCCGGCGCGGTTGCAACTTATACAATTGAGGCTCTTATGCATGATGGAAAAGCACTTCAGTCCGGTACGAGCCACAATTTCGGAGATGGATTTGCAAGGGCATTCGGTGTACAGTATACAGATAAGAATAATACGCTTCAGTATGTTCATCAGACTTCGTGGGGAATGACAACAAGACTGATAGGAGCAGTTATCATGGTTCACGGAGATGATAACGGTCTTAAGCTTCCTCCAAAGGTTGCACCGGTACAGGTTATGATAGTTCCTATACAGCAGAAGAAGGAAGGCGTACTTGAAAAGGCTGAGGAGCTGAGGTTAAAGCTTTCATCCGTTGCGAGAGTAAAGGTTGATGCTACCGATAAGTCGCCGGGATTTAAGTTTGCTGAATGTGAAATGAGAGGAATTCCTCTCAGAGTTGAAGTCGGTCCGCGAGATATCGAAAATAATCAGTGTGTAGTAGTAAGACGTGATACAGGTGAAAAGCTTACAGTAGCACTTGATGATCTTCAGGACACAGTAGCCGGACTTCTGGATACTATTCAAAGTGATATGCTTGAAAAAGCGCGTCAGCACAGAGATGCAAATACTCATACAGCAAAGAACTGGGATGAGTTTAAAGATATTATAGAGAATAAGCAGGGCTTTATCAAAGCTATGTGGTGCGGTGAGACAGAATGTGAGGAAAATATTAAAGCTGAAACCGGAGCTACAACACGGTGCATGCCATTTGAACAGGAGCATATAGCAGATACCTGTGTATGCTGCGGAAAACCTGCGAAGAAGATGGTTTATTTTGGAAGAGCATATTAATTAAATGTGGCATCCGGCTTCGGTTGGGTGCCACTTTTGGTTAATTGAGCCGGGAGTATTACTGCCGGACCCGGCGAAACAGGCATGGAGGATAATAAATGCAGATTAAAATACCGGAGGATGTCAGATATATAATCGGCGTGCTTGAAAATGCGGGATATGAGGCCTATGCGGTAGGCGGCTGTATAAGGGACAGCCTGCTGGGGAGGACTCCGAAGGATTGGGATATAACCACTTCGGCAGATCCGTCCACGGTAAAAGGATTGTTTAGAAGGACCATTGACACCGGAATTAAGCACGGAACAGTAACTATTATGCTTAAAAGTACCGGATATGAAGTTACGACCTACAGAATTGACGGGAAATATGATGACCACAGACGTCCGGACAGTGTTGAATTTACAAGTGAACTCTCAGAGGATCTTCTGAGGAGAGATTTTACCATAAATGCCATGGCCTTTAATGAAAAAAAAGGGCTGGTTGACCTTTATGGCGGTGAAGAGGATCTGGCAAATCATATTATTAGATGTGTGGGTGATCCTTATGAAAGATTTGATGAGGATGCGCTCAGGATAATGAGAGCTGTAAGATTTGCGGCAGAGCTGAATTTTGAGATTGAGGAAAATACCCGCAAGGCAGCTCAGAAACTTGCACCGTTTCTAAAAGAGATCAGTGCCGAAAGAGTTGAAAATGAGCTCACGAAGCTTATCATGTCAGATCATCCCGAGAAACTTATAGATGCCTGTGAGATGGGTATAACAAGGATGATTCTTCCCGAATTTGATGAAATGCTGAAGACTCCTCAGAATAATCCATATCATATATTTGATGTGGGAAGACATACGATTGAGGTGATAAAAAATATTCCGAAGTCGAAAGTATTAAGGTACACGGCGCTTCTTCATGATGTGGGAAAGCCGGCATGTAAAACCACAGATGAGAATGGAACGGATCACTTCAAGGGACACAATGCAGCAGGTGAGAAGATAGCCGAAAAAGTACTCAGAAGACTCAAAATGGATAATGATACTATTCGGGATGTCAAAAAGCTTGTCTATTGGCATGATTACGGTATAAAAGGAGATATTAAGCTTACTACCTTCAGAAAAGGTCTGAGTAAGATGGGCATAGAGTACTTCGATGATGTTATATTGATTAAAAAAGCTGATATCGCCGGTCAGAATCCCGAATTCACGGAAAAGAGCATTGCAAACCTTGAGCATCTGATAGAGATGAAGGAGCAGATAGTTAAAGAAAATAACTGCCTTAAGATAGCAGATCTTCAAGTTAACGGAAAAGATCTGATGGAGCTGGGAATAAAACAGGGACCTGCTCTCGGAGAGACACTCAGCTTACTTCTTGACAGGGTTCTTGAGCAGCCGGAGTTAAACAGCAGGGAAAAACTGCTGAGTATGGTAAGAGAAATGCTTGTTAATAAAGAGTAATAATGTTAAACTTTTAACATCATATGAGCCGAAAGGATAGGGGAAATGGTAAACTACGAAATCAGAAGCCAGGTGGATGCATCGCTCAATCTGGCACAAAGAATTGGTGAGGGTGACGAGAAGCTTTATAGAAACAGAATCGATCTCAGGGATATGCTCAGATATGATTATCTGATGTTTCTTGGATTCTTATTTGAGTCTGACGGTACTACGGCTATGGAAGAGGTAAGATTCGTAAATGACTACCTTGGATTCAGAATGGATGTTATCAAGTTTATAAGTTTTGTATATGATAAGTGCAGAGATAAGGATTTTATCAATACACCGCCTAAGTCACTTATGTATATTGCAAAAAATGATCTGCAGGACAGTCCGGTTAAGACGATGGATGGACGTCCGGTAGCTAAGTTTGTTGTGGAAACATTCAATAATCTTGGAGCGGAATTTGCTTCCATTAACGGTGCAACCACAACCGAACTTTCAAATCTTTCGAATTATACAATCATGCTAAATAACTTCCTCAAGGAATACGGACTTTATTATAAAGACGGAAATGTTCCAAACGTAAACAGAGGAATGTATACCAATAAGAATAAAGGCGGAG
Source organism: uncultured Clostridia bacterium (assembly GCA_946610715.1). GTDB lineage: Bacteria > Bacillota > Clostridia > Lachnospirales > Lachnospiraceae > Eubacterium_Q. Next base: position 26,205 of record CAMOCO010000006.1, read on the forward strand.
CAGCTGCGGGAAAAGCAGTGGGAAATGTGGCAAGAGCAAACAGCGCCGCTGCCGACAGTAAAAATTCTGCCGCTAAAAAGACTGCTGCGGATACGGGAAAACAGGAGAAAGAAAAGACTCTTGAGGAACTCTATGAAGAGCTTAATTCACTTGTGGGACTGGATTCTGTTAAGCAGGACCTCACGAATCTCATAAACCTTGTAAAGGTTAAGAAAATCAGGGAAGAAAGAGGGATGAAACAGCCTGATATCAATCTGCATCTTGTATTCTCGGGAAATCCGGGTACAGGTAAGACTACAGTTGCCAGACTTCTTGCAAAAATCTATAAGCAGCTTGGAGTTGTGTCCGAAGGGCAGCTTGTAGAGGTTGACCGTTCTAATCTGGTAGCCGGATATGTGGGTCAGACAGCTACAAAGACAATGGAAGTAGTAGACAGCGCCATGGGAGGAATCCTCTTTATAGACGAGGCATATACCCTTATTAAGGAAGGGGATGAGAAGGACTTCGGACAGGAGGCGGTAGATACACTTCTAAAGAGAATGGAAGATGACAGAGACAATTTTATTGTCATTGTAGCAGGATATACGGAAAAGATGGAGAAGTTCGTTAATTCCAATCCCGGACTTAAATCCAGATTTAATAAATATATTTTCTTTAAAGACTATACAGGAAGCGAGCTGTATAAAATATTCCAGTCCATGTGCTCAAAGCAGGAATATGAGCCTGATGAAGAAGCGGCTGAGTATATAAAAGAATATCTCACTAAACGAGCAAAGGCTCATGAAGAGAATTTTGCCAATGCACGTGAGGTTAGAAATTATATTGAAAGATGTATATCAAGACAGGCTACAAGAATAGTGGCTATTGAAAAGCCGGATGATACCATGGTAAGAACATTTACAATTGATGATGTGCGTGAGGACAGCCTTCCGGTTGATGAGATAATGAAGTCCGAAACTCCGGATAAGTAATAAAAAACAGCTCGGATGATATATGCATCTGAGCTGTTCTGATATGTGCCGGCAACCGGGGTCGAACCGGTACGGGTATCACTACCCACGGGATTTTAAGTCCCGGGCGTCTGCCAATTCCGCCATGCCGGCAGACAAGTTACCTGATAGAATATATCATAATTACGGATATAATTCAAGTTTAAACTGAGTTGTCTTTAAACATAGTGTGTGGGGCACGACATTTAAAGAAAAGTGGAGGTATAGGTAAGATGAATGAAAACAGTCCTTTAGGTATGAAGGTAGACGATATAGGTCTGACATTTCTTGATTACAATAATGAGCAGGCTGATGGAGGATTTCATGATACATGCAATAGTCTGTTAAATCAGATAAAGCAGGTTGAAAAGATGTACCGTGACCAGCTGAAGGGGCTGAAGGCAAGAAAGCAGGAATTAAAGCAGGAAATAAAATATGATATTAAAAGTATAATAATATGTATATCTATCGTAGTTATACTCATTCTATTTGTTAAATTCTGTGAAGCTGTCATGATTGACGGAGTTTTACTGATGGTATACGGAGTGATTAAGATATTTCTTCCGGCTGTAGCCCTTGTTATACTTTGCTTTTTCAATACATCATATATTAAAAAGCTGATGTTTGATATCAGAAAAGATAATATAATGAACGAGACCCTGGAGGTCGTAAACAGAAGTAATGTTATAACCTTTAAACAGGAAGAGAGTTTCCTGAAAAAAAAGTTATATGATATTGAAATTGCCAGAGATGCGCATAAATCAATCGAAATAGAATATCAGGGGAAATTCAGCGATGAATGGGATAATAAGATAACCGGTGATGTAGCAAGACTTCGTGAAGCATCGATATTCAAGGAGTATTATGCTCATGGTATAGAAAAGGGCAGTATTGCAGGTCAGGCAATAGTTCCCGCATTAGTGACCTTTGTTGTAGGTTTACCTTTGGCACTTGTTTTATTTGTAGCCTAAGAATTTTAATAGTTTTGCTTTTGACACATCTCTCATAATAAGTTATAATCATGCCTATGTTATAAATGGAGTCGTATCGAAGTGGTCATAACGGGGCTGACTCGAAATCAGTTTGGCGGGTTTCCGCCACGCGGGTTCGAATCCCGCCGACTCCGCAAAAAAACCGGATCCGAAAATCAGTCGGATCCGGTTTTATGATGTGCGCCTAGCGGCACACGTTTCTAACGGGTTAAAGTCCCGAATCCGCCCGGTAGTGGGAAGGATATAGCCGAAAGCAAGGGTGTCCATCGCGAGGTGGAATCTGAAGGAAGCTGGATGTGAGGAACATACTAACTCACGGGCAAATCTCTGGTCTGACGAACAGAAATCTCATATGAGGTTAT
>CAMOCO010000007.1 GCA_946610715.1 uncultured Clostridia bacterium
ATTCGTCAATATCATCTGCATCTTCATCTGCTTCGTCCATATCGTCCATGTCAAACATGCCTTCAAATAAACCATCTGTATTCTTGCCCAGCATCATCAGCGGAAGTATGCTTCCGATACCTGCTCCACCGCTTCCTCCGCCGTTTCCCTTAAGCATTTCTGAGATCATCATATATTTCATGATCTTGCCCGGTCCCTTTGCTTTCTTCAGCCCGTTCCCGAACATTGATACTATCTTCCCGTAGAAGTAAGTATTACCCATGAAAATGTGATGTTCCGGGAGTATCTGCTCTATAACTGAATCCTCATAATTAATGGCTGTAATTCTGTTCCTGGTTGCTTCGATCACACATTTTGGCTTACCGTTTGACAGGATTATATCTCCGGTCTTCAGCTTGTTGGTGGGGATAAGGAAGAAAAATTCCTCTCCGATGTTAAATACAAAATTGTCGCAATTTGTAAGCCTTCCGGAGGTAACTTCGTAAGTCTTATATCCATTTGAAGTCTTTATTGCCACTCCTCCGTTCATTGAAAGTCTGCACATACCCGGTGCTATCTTTCCGAAAATTCCATTAAACATGCTATTCATACGTTTCTACCTCCTATATAGTATTCAACTGTTATTATCATTATGATAATATCTTTGTTGTGATTATATCTTATTATCTTTTTGATAATATGTCAAGCTGAAATTTTTTATTTTTTTGTTTTTTTATTTTTACGCCATTATTACTCTTCCAAAATCCGGTGTTCCTTTGTAAGTGACAGTCTTATATCCGCCATTCCCGTTGCCAGTTCTCTATGATGTGTGGCAATTATTATAAGCCGTTCTTCCTGCCTTATTTTTTTTAGAAAAGCAGTGATCCACTCCTGAGCCTCCTCATCTAGTCCGCTGAGAGGTTCATCAAGGAGTATTACCTCCGGTTCCATTGCAAATATACTTGCCAGTGCAACTCTCTTCTTCTCTCCGCCGCTAAGATTATACGGAACCCTGTTTCTCAGCTCCTCTATCCCGAAAAGCTTCAGGTACTTCTCGACTCTGGACTCCTCTTCCTCCTTCGGCAGTCCCAGCTGTGATACGCCGAACATAACCTCATCCTCAACACTTCCCGTAAAAAGCTGGATCTCCGCATTTTGAAAGAGGAATCCCTGTTTTTTATGCATTTCGTAAGCTTTTTTCTTATCCTTCAGATACTTCTCGTTTATCTCCTCTCCGTAGAATCTGTAAATCCCGCTGTCGGGGAAGCTCATTCCCGTCATTATGCGAAAAAGTGTGGACTTTCCGCTTCCGTTTGGTCCGTCTATCACATAGGTCTTCCCGGCCTCGAATCTGTAGGTAAAATCCTTCAGCGCCTCAATCCCATTATAAGAATAATTAACTTTTTCAAATTCCATTATATATTTCATATGCCCATTCCCTTCTCAGTCACTATAAAAAGCCAGATTTCTCCCGCTGCAAATATCAGCAGCAAGATGTCATATATATTGAACTTATGTTTTTTCATGGTTCCATATCTGCCCGTAAAACATCTAAGCTCCATTGCAGCTGCAGTCTCCTCCGACATTTTTTCAGACATTAGATATGTTGTTCCTAAGACCCCGCCTGTAGCCTGCCTGTTCCACTTCCTGCGGGATACGGTTCTGAGCTCCACTGCTTCATTCAGCGCGCCCGCGGTTCTTCCGAGAATATTCAGGAATCTCACCGCCGTATCAAGTATCAGGATAAATGTATCCGGTACGTAAAAACTTCTTAGTGCCGCTGTCATCTCATTTCCCGTAATACTTACATTTAACAGTGCCACCATCCCAACCGAAACAAATACCTTAAGCGTCACCCTGAGCATAGTGGACGGACTTCCCATAAATACTGCGGGGAGCATTATTATCATGGTCATTAATGTTCCGGGAACGACCATTTTTATTATGGATTTAATATCTTCCGGAGAAGAAAATGCCGTCATCATGAATATGAAGGCAGCTATTGCATAAGTAAATACTGCATTTCGGCTAAATGAAACAAGTATTACAGTAAGCAAAACAAGGGCAAGCTGCAATGTAGCAGCCGCCCCTTTATTCTCCTTTGCATATGCTCTGTTATTTTTCAAAAGTTTCGATAATAATTTATTCATTTTCAGAGTCTATTCATTCCTTTTTCGGACTGTTAGTGACACCAGTTTAAATATTATGATAAGAAGGGATACTCCTATCACAGCAGAAAGTATATATGCGGCACTGTCAGGGAGTCCGGATAATGTATAATCCGGAAGAAGTGCCTCAAAGTTAAAACCTTCAATCATTCCTCTGGGAGTAAAGCCTGCTCCAGTTTCTGCGATTTCCTCTGCTCCCCATTCACCCCAGGCTGTTCCCTCAGCCAGTAGTCCGAGTGGTGTAAGAATTATCAATATAATGAGAACTATTAATGACTTATCAAATCCTGCAGATTTGCCCTTTACATCACCTATGATACCGGTAGATGAAGTCAGCATTAGATCATCATTTGTCTTTTTTATAAAGCTGTATATCAGAACCGTAAAAATAACTTCCGCCAGTCCCGCAACGGTAAGATGCGCTATCATCATAGCCGGCACTGATACATTAAGTCCATAAGGGCAATACATAGCCTGTCCGGAGCTATCCCTAAACAGCATGGGCTGAATTCCGAATTCAATTGCTGCCATCAGTGCAGCTCCGTTAATTCCGAAATAAGAACCGATTCCCGCACCTATTATATCTGCGCCACGGTTTTTCCCGTCATCCCCGGATCTTCCTTTGGAAATCAGTGAAGTAACTGCTTTTGCCACAAAATATCCCACAAATGGCATTACAAATGCCATATTAAAGCAATTTGCTCCCAGAGCGATTATTCCTCCGTCTCCAAAAAGCACCGCCTGAAGCAGCAAGGCTACACTGACTGCAAGGCAGGCAGCATATGGACCGAGCACTGCTGCTATAAGTGTTCCTCCGACTGCATGTCCCGTGGTACCTCCCGGAATCGGAATGTTGAACATCATACCAACAAATGAAAATGCAGCGCCTATTCCTATTTTTGTGATCTTTTCAGCTGTAAGCTCTGTTCTGACTTTTTTAATCGCAATACCCCATACAGGAATCATTGCGGCTGTCATAACAGCTGCCGTCTGAGGGCTCAGATAATTATCAGGTATATGCATACTAATCTCACCTTTCTTGTCAAAACTGCTGAATCCGGACAAAAGCCCTGAATTCTCACAAAAGCCTCTAATCTTATGCATAAAAATAGGCATGCGAAAAAACATCTGTTCTTTCGCATGCCTTCAATAGCATAGCATATGGCTTCATGCCACTTCTAATATTAATTTAGCATTAACTCTTTGTCAAGAAAAGTATTCCGGATTCACCACTTATATTCCGATTTATTATTTGCTCTCCTGAATATATGTAGATGCACGGTTCTGAATTGTTGCAGCCACCTCATCCACATTTTTATCCCCTGCAAAATACGGCGCTGTCTCTTCACTTACAATATCAAACAAACTGGTATCATACTCCCATACTTTCTTTATTTTTCCTACAAGGTCCTTAAAACGATTAGCTTCAGCTTCTGTAAGAGGTTTATTCTCGACTTCAGCTCCTGCAAATCCGCTTGTTCCGCTTAAAGGCTTAATCTCATTTCCATATTCATCTGTATATGGTTCTGTAGTTGTAAAAGCCTTCATATACATATCAAATACATCCTGTCTTGTAGGACATCCGTTATATTCTTCACTGTATCTTTTACCCTGATATTCTTTTGTAAAATATGTTCTTACAAATTCCCATGCAGCATCCTTGTCCTTACATGTGGTAGATATTGCATATGATATATCCATTGATGCATAGACTCCCTGCTTTTCCTTATTTGGGTATCCTATATATATTGCTTTACCGCCCATTAATGCATCATACATACTGATAACGTCAGGAGTTAAATATCCGCTTACAAAAAGCTGCTTTCCTGATTTAAGATCATTTGCATATTCGTCCAGATCAAATTCTTCATGTGTACTGCTTCCTCTGTTGGCCATTTCCAGGAGGCTCTTAAATTCCGGAGAATCAAAGTCACATTCTCCTTTTTCCCAATCTACAAATTCACCGGAAGTTGTCATAAAGAGCTTACCAAGTATTTCCGACTTCTCTGCTGATTCAAAAAGCCTTGAATCAGCCGGCTTAGAATCAACATATTCTTTCATTTCATTGAAATTCCATCCATCCTTATCAGCAAGGCTTGCATCACCTGTAATAAGTGTATTGACTGAAAATGCAGCTGATGTATAGTAAAGCTTACCGTCAACTTTCATTGCATCTAATACTGATGGAACAAAATCATTTTCTGATATTTCAGAATCGGCTTCAATATAAGGTATTAAGTCTTCGAAAAGTCCCTTTGAAACACACTGATTAAATGACAGATCGCCTATTCCTCCGTTAAGTACATAGATATCCGGCATATTTCCGGCGGCAACATCTGCACTCATCTTTGAAAATGTATCATCTGTCTCACTGTAATCTTTTATGGTAATTCTTATATCACTGTGACTCTTGTTGAAATCTATTACATGTTCTTTAAGATCTGCTCCCGCATAATATGTCATTAGCGTAAGCTCCGTCTTATCCTGGATTTCATTCGGATCCAGCTTGCTGTATAGTTCTATGCTGGAATTTCCTGTTTCTTCATCCATTGTAGTGAGAAGAATTGTTTTTTCATCTATCATCAGAGCGCGTGTAAGATATGTTACATTCATATCTGATGCATTAAAGTCACAAATCTTTGTTGCTTCGCCTGATTCCAGTTTATATCCATATTCTCCTACGTTGCTTGAAAATACTACATCGTAATCACCAAAGCCTGTCTGTATTGAACTTATACTGAGTCCTCCCGAAAGATCATAGGATTTATCCAGTTTTCCTCCGGCTACATCTATTGTATCAAGCTTCATAGCCTCATCCTGAAAATAAGCCACAAATGGAGTTCCGTCTCTTAGAAGGCCGCAACCTGTAATATAATATGTATCAATTTTGATATCAGCTTTCTCATTTCCGTCACTGCCTAAAACCTTCACGCTCTCATTAAGGGCTAAAACTATATCGCCCTCCTTTGTCATGCATTCTCCCTCAACATATTCAGCCTGCGCTCCGGCTCCGAAACCTTCATACTTGCTGATATCAATCTGATTTACAGTATTTCCTGTCTTATCGATCACTTCCAGATACGCCTTTTGATTTGCCATATCTATATAGCGGATTATTATATTATCTTCCGAAGCGCTCATATTCTCTGCACTTATCGTCTGATCCTTCGCTTCCTTGATCAGCTCGGCAGTTCCTCCTGTAACAGGCAGAAGATACACTCTCTGAGTTTGTACGGCAACTGTATCATCGCCGCTTATAAGTGCATCGTTCATCGTAGCCGAATCCCCGGCTGTTCCGAGAAGTCCTGCACCCGATCCGGCAGCTTCATCAAATTCTGTAGTATATATCGCAATCTTATCTCCCATCAGCGCTGTATATGCTACACTTCCTTCAATCCCATCACATGACATATCCGAATAACCAAACATCGAATCCTTGTTACTTTCGACGGATGAATTATTGCTTTCGCCTGTTGATGTGCTATCCTCCTGTTTCTTTCCGCATGCACCGAAGCTGAACATCATCATTGCTGCAAGTGCTCCGGCAATCAATCTTCTTAGTTTCATAACTTTTACCTCGTCCCGTTATAATCCGGGTAAAAAAAGTGACATAAGTTTCAAGTTATTTAACTTCAAATCTTATGTCACATCTCAGACATCGACGCAATTATATCATCGAAAAAAATTATTGCAATATAGGTTTATTAATACTTTATTAAGTAATAATTATGATTGATTTATGTTTAAAATCACAAAAATCAGATACTTGTTCTCTCCTTCCTCATAGCCCTTTTCTTTTCGGCAAAAAGTGCTTCCGCTCTCTGAGATTCGTTCTCGCACAGAAGTCCGTACTTTACGGGCACCGGATTTCCTTCGTCATCTACACAAACCTCCGTAAAGTAAGCTCTGTTGATGGGGCGTCTCTCACCCGTATCTTTCGCCTCAACATAGGTGTCAACCCTTACATCCATAGAGGTTCTGCCAACATATGTAAGCCTCGCAATCACTACTATAATCTCATTCAGATATACACCCTTTTTGAACTGAAGATTATCAACCGCTGCCGTAATCACATTTCCGCCGCAGTGACGGATTGCAGCTATACCTGCCACCTCATCTATCATTTCCATCAGGCGACCGCCGTAAAGCCTTCCGAATCCGTTTATATCCTTATATTGAAGGCAGTAAGCCCATTCTGTAAGCGAATCCTCTACCCTCTTATATCCCTTTTCATATTCCATTATATATAATCTCTCTTTCTGACTTTCTTTCTAGTCCTCCGGCTTCAGACTCACAGACATAACAACCGGATTGTGGTCTGTATTTACGAAGTTTAACCCAATAGTAAAATAGTAGTCAACATCTATATTCTTTGAAATGATATATCCATCAATAAGATAATACTGAAAATCATCCTTTTCTGCATCCACATAGCTCTGATCAAGAGATCTGCATGATGGAGTCGAATCATCCATTATAAATGTAAAGTCATCTCCGAATTCATTTACATCAATTTCTCCGCAGTGCCATTTTCCTTCATACTCGGGATACTTACTTCTGTCAACATTTGAAAATGTCTGATTAAAGTCTCCCCCGGCTATTACATAATTGCCCTTATCCACTTCGTCCTGAAGATACTTTTTCAGCATTTCTGTCTGAGCTGCTTTACCTTCTCCTGAGTCATATGCTTCCAGATGAAGATTAACCAGAACCAGTTCCTTACCCGACGGATTTCCGTCCTGATCCAGAACCGGTACTCTGTCTACCATAAGACATCTTTTAAGATTTCCCAGACGAACCGGCCATGAGAAAGGACAGGGGAGCTGAACTCTTTCAGATGACGTAATATCAAAGTCCGACAACGTTAGAATTCCTCCGTTTACCTTTCCGATGGGCGGAATAGGATATGGGATGAATTTTACTTTATAATTATAAGCAAATGTGGAAATATACTTCTCCTCACGGGATTCATTAAGGGCGTTCTTAATCTTTTCCGCCTCATTTATTTCTTCAGATCTGGCACTGTCAAGATCCACTTCCTGGAGAAATATAACATCCGGGTCAACCATTGCTATATCCTTAATTATGCCATCAAGATTCTGATTCAGTCTGGCTTTGTCGGCAGTCTTTACACCCTTGCCGCCATCCATAAAGAAATCAGCATTATCACCCAGTGCACCGTATCCGATATTCCAGCTCATCACGGTCATGGATTCTCCAACACGAACTGCACTGCTTCCTTCTGCCGCATTTTTACCGGTTTCTCCCTCAACAGCCACCTGTTCTACATCAGCAGGTTTATACTCTGTGATAGTAAGCCATGTGAAAAGTAGAGCAACACAGAGAACCAGCGCCAGCACCACATACCCGATGGTTATCAGGATCTTCTGCCACAATTTTTTGGGCTTCTTTTCTTTCTTTTCTTTTTTAACAATTTTTTCTTTCTTTTCTTCTGACATATTTCTCCTCCGGTATTACACCATGAATTACTGCCCGGCAATATCTTATTTATCTAAGATTCCGGTAAATAAGATCATTAATACTGTGATAGTGACCATGGATACCATGGTGGTAACTGTTATGGCCTTTGACAAAAGCTCCGTATCCTCTCCCATTTTTTCGGACTGTATAAGGGGAAGATTTCCTACCGGCATAGCCGCCATCAGACACAGCCCGAGAATTGTCACATCATCACATCTGATTGCTCTGAGAATAAAGAACATAAGTACAGGAAGAAGAATCATCCTTATCGCAATATATGCCCATATTCTCATTTCTCTGAATCCCTTTGCTATATCCGACCTTGCTATGGATATTCCAAGAAGCATCATCGAAAGGAATACAGTTGAATTTCCGATATATGAAACACTGCTTTTAATCAGCTGCGGCGGATCATAGTCAAACCAGCATACCACCAGACTCAGCACCGCCATTACGGTTCCCGGACTGAGAACCTTCCTCAGATTCATCTTTTCTTTTCCGCTGCTGAGAACCGTTATTCCGTGAGTATAAAAAAGCAGGCTGTACATTACATTACATACAATCACATATAAAATGGCTTTTTCGGGAAGAATTGCTCTTGCAACCGGTATTCCTATAAATCCCACATTTGTATAAACGCACATCAGATTATAAAATCTGCGATTGTCCTTTTCAACTTTCAGTACCAAGGGAAGTAATGCCCCGATTATCACAAGTCCGAAATAAAATGCGACTCCGAGGATTCCCGCCTCGATCAGATCTTTATGGCTTGCGGATAAATGCCCTGAGAATATAGATGCAAGGATTAATGCAGGATTACATATATCCATTACTATTACCGATATCTTCCGGGATACAAGATTATCCACCACATTCTTTTTATATAAATATATACCTATTGCAACCAGAATAACTATTACACCCATCTGCTGCAATACTACATAAGCACTCATTATATTTATTCCTCAGTAATGATCATATCCGGTCTGATATCTGTTGATTCTGCCGGTATTTTATCAACTCTCTGCATATTATATGCAGTCATCACCGTCTTATATACTTTCCCCTTTGAAGAAGCAGTATCTGCCCCCGGTACGCCACCCAGCATGGATAGATATCTGTCATAATATCCGCCGCCATAGCCGATACGGTTTCCTTCATGGTCAAATGCCACACCCGGCATAATAATCAGAATGGGGACATCTTTATCATTTTCCGATATATCCGGACCTGTATATTTCTCATATGGAAAAGCCTCATCAGAAACCGGCTCCATAATACCGAAGCTTCCGGGTGCTACGTCTTTCTGATCCAAATATCTGAAAAACTGCATTTCACGTTTACCGATAACTCTCGGAAGATAAACCTTCTTACCTCTGCTAATGGCATCGTGAAAAAGCCGCGACATATCCGGTTCATTTCTTGTAGCATAATAGCCCAGAATAATATCTGCTTTTTCATATTCCGGAAGCGCCATGATTTTCCCGTTTATCACATAAGACGCCGCCGCAGTAAACTCTCCTGAAAGCTCCGATCTCTCTTTTAATATTTTCTGTCTTATCTCTTTTTTATTCATGTTTAAAAAGATCTGTACTAAAGTACCTTTCACCTGTATCCGGAAGTATAGTCACAACTCTATGACCTTTGCCAAGAAATTTTGCCAGCCTCAGCGCAACACATACGTTTGTTCCACTGGAAATACCGCAGAGTATTCCTTCTTTTTTCGTAATCATCTTAGTTGTTTCAATAGCTTCTTCATCAGTTACTATCTCAATTCTTTCAATAATCTCCCTGTCAAGGATAGGCGGTATAACGCCGTCACCTATTCCCATCTGGAGGTGTGAGCCTATTGAGCCGCCCGAAAGGATTGCCGCATGTTCAGGTTCCGCCGCCCAGATATGAATATCCGGATTTGCTTTCTTAAGGACTTTGCCTATTCCCGTTATGGTTCCTCCTGTTCCTATTCCGGAACAAAATCCGTGAACAGGTCCTTCCACCTGTGATATAATCTCTATTCCCGTATTAAGCAGATGCGCATTTACATTTTCAATATTTGAAAACTGGTCCGGCATAAAATAATTATCATTATTTGCAACCATTTCCTTTGCGGTTTCTATACAACGTTCTATACATTCGCCTATATTATCATCATCATGTATCAAAATCAGCTCTGCACCATATTGTCTGATAAGAAGTCTTCTCTCCTCGCTTACCGAGTCAGGCATAATTATTATAACCTTATATCCCTTAACAGCGCCCACAAGAGAAAGGCCAATCCCCTGATTTCCCGATGTCGGTTCCACAATAACCGAATCCGGTTTCAACTTGCCTTCTCTTTCCGCAGCCTCTATCATCTGCAAGGCTGTTCTTGTCTTTATCGACCCTCCGATATTGATTCCTTCATATTTTACAAGAACTTCCGCATCCTCCGGGTTCGTCATATGATTAAGTCTGATCAGCGGTGTATTTCCCACAGCATCGAGAATATTTTCAAATATCATGTCCGTCTCCTACACTTTTCTTATTTTATATTCTGTATTTATTATTCTGAAATAAATTCTAACTCGAAGCTTATTTCCAGCGCATCCTTATAATGTTCTGTCCAGCAATTGATAACATTTTCAACCACCTGATCTACAGCTTCTTCCTTTATATCCGTAAGCAGAACAAAATACTGATTCTGCTTATACCTCATAATCAGGTCACTTTTTCTGAGAACTGTTCCAATCTCAATACCGAATTTCTCGCACAGTTCATCATATTCATTCTATAGTTGATTATGGATTATGATCCTCACCTTCGGTATATCCACTGCTTGTAACACGATCATTTAATCTTTCTGTATCCATGCTGTCTGCATGTTTAAACTGTGTATTATAAAGCTCCGTATAGACACCATTCTTTGCCACCAGATCACTGTGCTTTCCACGTTCAACAACCTGCCCGTCTTTTACAACAAGAATCTCATCAGCCGCCAGCACAGTTGAAAGTCTGTGTGCTATCAATATACTTGTCCTCTCTTTAATAATGGGCTCGATGGCTTCCTGTATCTTACTTTCCGATATGGAATCCAGTGCCGATGTTGCTTCATCAAATATCAGAAGTGCCGGATCCTTAAGAAGCACCCTTGCAATTGAAAGTCTCTGCTTCTCTCCACCCGATAGTTTAAGCCCTCTGTTTCCCACAAGGGTATCCAGACCTTTTTCCTGTTTTTCTATAAAATCATAAATATTTGCCTTTTTGCAAACTTCTATCATTTCCTCTTCAGTTGCATCTTCTTTGGCATATTTCAGATTATCCCTTATGCTTCCGTTAAAGAGATATGTTTCCTGAGATACGACTCCCACGCTTCGTCTGAGAAATGTCAGATCCAGCTTTCTTACATTTATACCATCATAGAGCACTTCTCCCGAATCGGTATCATAAAGTCTGGGGATAAGATTAATTATCGTACTCTTTCCCGATCCGGAAGGTCCGACTATGGCAATACTTCTTCCGCTCTCCAGCTTAAATGACACATCTTTCAGTATCTGACGTTCTTTATCATAGGAGAAGTCTACATTTCTGAACTCGACCTGTCCGCCGGCTGCATCCGGAATAATGGCATCTTCCGGATTTTTTACTTCAACATCCATGTCGAAGTAATCAAATACCCTTGTAAACATTGCCATTGCCCGCATCCAGTCCACCTGAATATTCAGAAGTGAATTCACAGGCATATAAGTCTTACCCAGCAGAGCAACAAGCACCGTAATGTCACCGACTGTTATGGAGCTGTCATACTTCATGATCAGTATTCCGCCCACCAGATAGAGCAGCATCGGTCCAATACTTGTAACTGTGGAAAGTACAACGAAGAACCATCGTCCTGCCATACGCTCCCGGATGTTAAGCCGGATCATCCTGCCGTTTGCTTCTTCATATCTTTCGTATTCCTGTTTTTCTTTTCCGAACAGCTTGACCAGAAGCTGACCGCTGACTGAAAGCGTCTCATTAAGTATTCCGTTTATCTCATCATTGCAGTCCTGGGCTTCACGTGTCAATGTCCACCTTGTCTTTCCCGCTTTCCTTGTAGGTATTACAAATAGCGGAATAACTGCTATACCCAGCAGTGCCAATATCCAGTTTTTCTGAAACATAGCGACCAGTGCAAAAATAAGCGTAATGGAATTGGATAAAATACTTTTAAATGTATTGGTTATTACCGACTCAACCCCGTCTATATCACTGGTCATTCTTGTTATGATATCACCCTGGTTATTTGTAGTAAAAAACCTCTGTGACATACTTTCCAGATGCCGGAACATCTGATTTCTCATATCATATGTTATATGCTGCGCAATCCATGTATTTATATAACTTTCGGCAACACCGATAAGATTTGCGCCAAATGTTACCGCAAGAGACAGTGCTATATATATGATCAGCAATTTAAGGTTCATACCGATGAGACCTTCATCTATTATCTTTCCGGTAAAAATCGATGGAAGAAGGTTCATCACAGACGATATGGCAATACACACCAGAACCAGTGAGAATTGTTTCCAATACGGCTTCAGATATGAAAATACTCTTTTTAGAAGGGCGCCTGTTATCTTCGGCAGCTGAGCCTTCTCTTCATCAGTCATAAAGCGGCCGCCGGGGCCGCCCATTCTTCCCCCTCCTGGTGGCATAATGTTACCTCATACTACTTCTTAAAACACTATTATATAAATTGATACTGAATATTAATGCTATTACCGGTCGCATCTACTTCCGCCATGCTTCCGCATATTATAGGCATCATAGGCGGCAGATGTCCGATGTCAAGATCCATTATGATGGGCACTCCCAGTTCCCCCACAATGTCCGTAATCGCATTATACATATTTACACCCATTTCTTCTTCCCCGAAATGGAGCGGTCTGCCTATCAGGAATCCCTTCGTATATTTAAACCATCCCGCCTCTTTCATCTGCCAGAAAGCTCTTCTTACGGAAAGAGGGTTCAGGTCACAGCATTCCAGAAACCATATGATTCCGTCATCCTTATACTTTTCAAGGAATTCATCAACTTTATCATATTTTGTACCTATGTGGAGAACAAGTATATCAACACATCCACCAAGCAGACGGCCGCTGATTTTTACACTATTTGAATGATCATTTCCTTCCTGTGGGAGAAAATACTTATATTCTACCGGTTCATTTACCTCATATGGAAGCAGTGGATCGGGCTCATCCTGAGCAGATTTATTCTCAGCAGGCACATTATCAGAAGTTTCTTCCTCTGCCGGTTTTTCCCACATATCATATCCGTTAACCGAACTTTTCTCTCCGGTTATAAGCTTAAATGCATCCTCAACAGATTTATGCCATGGTTCTCTTCCGAATGCAGGAGCACAAGGCCCGTAAATGCTGGCTGTATCAGCAAGAATCGCAGAAAGGAAAGTGAAGTTTGTATTGTCCGAATATCCCATATACCACTTTGGTTCACTGCTTTTTATTTTATCAAAATCAATGTAAGGAACAACCTCACACATAAGTTCACCACCGCCGCAGGTGATAATGACATCGGAGTTAGTATCGGTCATGGCTGAACTAAGCTCCTGTCCGCATTTATCCGGACTATTGCTGATTCCAAGACCGGATGACTCATAGCAATTCGGTCCAATCCATGTGTTATATCCCATTTTGTTAAATATATTTATGGCATTTTCAAACCTGGACATATAAGGTTCGATGGCACATCCGAAGGATGGAGCGATGAAACCGATTGTCCCCCCTTCTTTAAGTGGTTTAGGATATCTCATACTTTACTCCTTTTCAACTAAATCCATTTAGCGCTACCGTCTATTATAAAGCAATTCTTCTGCGGTGTAAAACGTCAATATGATGTCATTTTCAAGTAATCAGTATAATATCATTTGAACAGCTGACTTGTATTCCGAAAGCTTCGAAGCTTTGTGAATCAGCTTCAGCTTGTTCTTATCAATGCCAAGGCCTACTGAAAGATAACTCCAAAGTTCCTTCATTTTCATTACAACCTGTTTTTCCCCTGCCATTTCTTCAAGATAGTTTTCTGATATTTCGTTCAGGAACTTCTTCAAACGTCTTCTGTCAGGAGCATCATTTGCCGTTATATCATAGTCAGAGGCTGAAGTACGGGAACTATATTTTTTAATATTTCCCGGCAGCTCCGGATTCATGATAACGCCTCTTCCTATCATAACTCTTCCGGCAGATTCCATACCGGTCTCTTTAACTTTGTCCTGATAAGATCTTATATCCGTGATATCTCCGTTATAAACGAGCGGGATTTTACCGTCCGTAAATTCTCTCGCCATTTTGTACGCATCCATTCTTATCTGTCCCGAATAAAAATCACTTCTAAGACGGGGATGGATTATCAGCTCTGAAACAGGATATTTTTCATATATCTTTAAGATATCCTCCCATTCGGATTCACTTTCCATACCGATTCTTGTTTTTATGGAGATACTGATTCCTTCATTCACTGTATCTCCATTTTTAAGCTTAACATTTTTTGATAATTCATCATAGATATTGTACAAAAATCGGTCCAGCTCATCCGGTCTGCCAAGGAAGCCCGCCCCTCTCCCCTTGGAAGTCACTGTACCGGAGGGGCATCCCAGATTCAGGTTTACCTCGCGGTATCCCAGCTGAGCCAGCTGCAGGGTAATTGAAACAAATGTCTCAGAATCATTTGCAAGAATCTGGGGAACCAGATTAATTCCGTTATTATTGTCCGGATGAACTTCCCTTAATTCCTTTCCTTTCAGATGTCCGGCTGTAAGGAATGGAGTAAAGTATTTATCGATTCCTCCATAGTACTTCTCCAAAGCATTTCTGTAAATATATGTAGTTATGCCCTCCAGGGGTGCAAGATATAATTCCATATTTGTTTATCACCTTTGATCATCGTTTAATCTGATAGTTTATGTCATTATACCATAATAATTCAATACCCACTGAGAAAGCCCGGTATCAGACAAATTCTGACACCGGGCTTCCTGCTACTCCTTTTCTTCTCGCTTCTTCTATTTTACTTCTTCTCAATCACCATTCTTCATTAACCTATCTGGTCATAATATTCCTCAACCAGCTCTATAAATTCCTTTTTATAATCGTCATCTGAATCCTTTACTGATTCTGCGAGTGTAAGAATCAGTCTCTCATTTGTCGTTCCCATATATTCACTGTCTTTCAGCTGCATTCCGAATGCTGCAACTGCGGCGGCCCATCTGAGGTTATCGCTTCCTGCCTTTGAATAATTATCGGTACTGCATACAAAGTCCAGAAGTTCACTCTTATCTGCATCCGGCTCCTTGAATCTGACTCTCAGAGTAAAGAGTTCATCATTATATTTACCTTCGCCATAGATTTCATTTTCTTCTTCATTATCTGTATACTTCATATCAACTGACGGAATATCCATATCGGAATCTGTTCTTACTATCTCATAGATTGCCGTTACACTGTGACCGGCACCCATCTCACCGCCGTCTTTCTTGTCATTATTAAAATCTTCTGCAGCCATGGTTCTGTTTTCATAGCCTATAAGTCTGTAACCCTTTACAAGTGCAGGATTAAATTCCACCTGAAGCTTGACATCCTTTGCTACCGTCAGCATATTTGCTCCCAGATCAGTAACCAGTGCTTTTTTTGCTTCGAATATGGAATCTATATATGAATAATTTCCGTTGCCTTTATCTGCAAGAGTTTCAAGCTTGTTATCTTTATAGTTGCCGTATCCAACACCGATAACACTGAGGAATACACCTGATTCCTTCTTCTCTGTTATAAGTTTTTCAAGTTCTGTCTCGCTGGTTACTCCTACGTTAAGATCACCGTCTGTTGCAAGGATTACTCTGTTATTTCCGCCTTTGATATAATATTTTTCTGCTATTTCATAAGCGGTTTCTATTCCTGCAGCACCGTTTGTCGATCCATGTGCTTCAAGTTCTTCAATCTTGGAACATATTTCGTAGTAATCATCTCCCGATGCTCCTTCAAGAACAACCTCGTCACTTCCGGCATAAGTCACGATTGAAACTCTGTCCTTCTCTGTAAGATTTTCAGCCAGCATACACATTGATTTCTGAACCAGCGGAAGCTTATTTTCATCAAACATTGATCCTGATGTATCGATGAGGAAAACTATATTTGACTCGGGAGCTTCACTGAAATCTATCTTCTCAGTATTCAGTGATACCAGCGCCAGCTGAGTATCCTTATTCCATGGGCACTCGGCGAATTCAGTATGTACCGCAAACTTATCACCTTTCTTCGGTGTTTCGTAATCATAATTGAAATAGTTAATCATTTCCTCAATTCTGACCTGTCCCGGATCAACTCCGTAACCGCTTATGATACCGTTTCTGATCTGTGAATATGCAGCGGTATCAACGTCAGCAGCAAATGTGGAAAGCGGCGCTGTCTTAACTGCCTGCCATGTATTCTCCGCAAGATCATTATATTCATTTGTATAGAATACTGTATCATCCTCAACCTCCGGAATCATCACATCACCTTTTGCAGTACTGAGCCCGTAGTTCATGGAATTATCCTGGATATACTCTTCACAGGCTCCTTCAGAATACTCATATTCCGGGCTCGGTGCTTCCGTACTCTCTACCACGGCATACTCGGTTACGCTTTCCTCTGTGGGGCTTTCAGTATCTTTTTCCACTTCAATCACTGCTTCAGAAGTCGGTTCTGTCAAACTCTGCATCAGTGTATTATTTCCACATGCAGACATACTCATTGTCATGGTTGCTGCAAGTATTGCAGCCATAGTTTGTTTAATATTCTTCTTCATAAAAAATCCCCTCCGATTTCATATAATACTTGGTGTTTTGCACCGCTCATACTATATATACTTTCGAGAAAGGGATTTTTATGGTAAATATTTTATTTTTTTATTTTTTTATATATATTTTCTGTTTCCTCGGAACTTCCTCCGTTTATATAGTAGATTTTTCCGTTGGATTTAAGGCGGATATACTCATCAACCTCCAGGTTAAGAAATACCTTGCAGCCCTTCTCTCCTTCAACGGTAAAGTTACCTTTATATACAGGGTCCATACTATAACCGCTTTTTCTTGACAGCTTAAGCTCACCCGAACCACTGAGTAAGACTATATCCTCCACTGAATCTTCCGGAATTATATAATCATCACTCATTTGATGGCATATGATTTTTCCGTCTCTATACATAAGCGATATAGGCGTCTTGCTGATAATGGCAGTCCATATCAACATAAAGAGTGATAATAGCACGACCAGAATCGCAACAACTCCGATTATCTTTCCTACCGGATGTGCCATATTGATTGTTGCACCAACTCCGGCACGTTTCTCAACATTCAGTCTTTTGTCATCCGGATTATAGTATATCGAACCTAATATCCAGTAGTCATCATCATCTACATCTATGGATGTTTTCTGCCTGTAACGTTTTTCTATAATAAGATTTCTCTTAACAAAAAGACCGATTCCGCATAAGAGAAGGAACATATATATTGCTGTCATAACAAGAGTTGCCTTCTCAACGTCAAAGAATATCATCGCTCCAAAAGCAAATGCTATAAATGCCGTATTAACCCATACCAGAAAGGTATTGGTATCTGCCCAGTTCTTCTTCTTGGCTCTGCTGTAATTCGCATTAATATCACTGTCATCCGAGATAACTTCATTTCTAAATCTGTCAAACATGACTCCTATCGGAATCATTACAATCCCTATAAGAAGAAATGAGCCCATTATCCCCGACACAGCAAAATCTCCGGATGAAGCATTTCCCAAAATCTTATATAAACCAAGGTCATAAAGAAGTGCTGCAATCCAGATTATAATGCCTATAATGTTCGGGATAATAAGTGATGATAACTTGAGTGCATGTATCGAACCGGCATTGGTAAACTCCGCATAAGATATGCCTCTACCGTTGATTCCAATCTCCTTCTTAAGATTCTTCATTTCAATGTTTCCCTTTGTAAAAGGGATGACAAGGACAACTATATCGACCATGATGAACAGAGTCCAGACAACCATTCTTAATGCAAAGTCGGGAATAAAGCACATAAGCGCCATAATCACAAAGGAAACAAGAATGATAATTCCTGCCTGTCTGCGGCAGCTGCCTGTGATCGCATCTACTTTTTCAGAGGTTCCCATATTCTTAAATTCTTCCCGATTCCTTACACCGAAAATCAGTTTCCTTTCCTTCCACCGTTTCGGATATTCATACAAATATATTATGAGTGCTGTCGGAATCATTACCGCAAGCATTATTGCATCAAACATATGATTATTCATAATTACTCCATTCTTTTCGAAAATGTGGCATCCGATCTCATGGATCAAATGTCACATTAATAAAACTCATCTATAATCTTTTGAAGTTCCTTCTTTGAAACGCCGGAAAGGCGGGCTTCCGATACTATACGTCTGAGCTCAGCCTTATTCTCTTCACTTAATACGCCGGATTTACTGATATTTTCTCTGACCCTGGCTCCGTTCTTTCGATCCGTCATTATATAGCCTTCCGATTTGAGGAGCTGATATACTTTACTGACAGTCATCGTATTTATGCCTATCTCAAGCGCCAGCGCTCTGACCGTAGGCAGCTGCTCCCCGGGTTTTAATTCCCCGGAGGATATTCCCATCACTATCTGATTTCTGATCTGCATGTAGATAGGCACATCAGAGTAATCATCTATCTTAATTATCATAGTTAGTACCTCATCTGTTTTTTACTGACATTTACCAGTCTTTCTTTAACGCATGTGCACCAAGTATTATTGCCGCGATCATAATCGGAATTCCGGAGATAAGTCCGTTTACGGCCGGTCCCAGTATCATATATTTTGCAAGCTTTTCCGGATCACCTGCACTCATAAATAGAGATATCGTTGTAGCTGCTCCATTTATACTGCCGTGAAGCAGTGCCGGGAACCAGATACATTTTGTTCTGTCATATATTATCTCATGCAGAACACCCATCGATACACAGGAGATTATAAATACTATCGGTCCGAGAAACGGTGCACCGATATAATCAAACCCATACTCATATCCGCCGGCCAGAATAGCGCCAAAATGAAATGCTCCCCAGATCACGCCTCCGATCAGCCATGTCTTTACTCTGCCGAAGCCTTTTCTCAGTTCCGGATAAAGGAAGCCTCTCCATCCGATTTCCTCCCCGATAGCTATGAACATATTTACAAACGGAATAAATGTTACAGATCCGATTATCATTATCAACCGGTATGTGCCAAGAGTCATCCCCGACGCTTCAAGCTGTGCCTCAAAATCCATTCCGAATCGGCTATATTCTTCAAGCATATATGATCCCCTGGGATCATAAAGATCCGGGAAAACAAGGAAGAAGATTGCCGCTCCAATTACTACCAGAATCATCGGCACGATAAGGCAGAAGATTATCCATCTTACATTCCCCCTGATCTGCGGTTTCCAGCCCATCCCCCTAAAGTCTGCCTTAACAGCCAAAGCCATTATAAGAGGTATGAACATAGCAATAACCATTCCACCCTGAAATACACTCTTCGATTTAATCGGGTCATTAATCCCCCTGGAAATAAGCGAAACCGCTACCATTACAACCGCCGAAATCAAAAGCGTCAGAACTGTAAATATCGTAACCTTTTTCTTATTCATCTTTTCCATAGTATCATCTCCTCGTATTATAGCGGAACATGTGTCATCCCGCAATCATTTTGTATCATTTGTATTGTTTGTATTATCCCTTGTAATACAGATAATACTATACGAATAAATGTTTGTCAATAGTAAAAAACGGCAACCTGCCACTTTGGAGCAGATTGCCGTTTGCACACATATTATTCTTTTGCTTTTTTTGTCGGATCCTTATGTGTAAAGGCTCCGTTATGATTTCTCAGGAAAAACAGCAGTGAAATGAAAGAAGATTTATAAAGCACAAACTCTTTCTGTTTCAGCATTTCCAGAATCTCTTCTTCTGTTGCCCATCTTACTTCAGCAACTTCCGATTCCTGAAGCTTCAGGGTATCAATATCAACATCCATATTTATGGTATAAATGTCATTGAAACCTCCATCAAAATAGATGGTCATAGCCGGACGTACATTTGTCAGATCAACATCAATCCCCACTTCTTCGCGTAGTTCACGGGAGGCGGCTTCATTACTGGTATCGCCTGCCTGAGCACTTCCGCCTGCGGTAATATCCCACATCCCGGACCATCCGCTCTTAAAAGGCTGCCTTCTCTGAATCAGCATTCTTCCATCGCTTCCGAATATACAGATGTGAACCACCAGCCTGTAGAACCCCTCCGGAACCTTAGTTCCCCTTTCCAGAGATTTGCCGGTTGGCCTTCTATTAATATCATACAGATCATATCTTTCCATGCTGTTCCCCCTTTTGTTTCAATACGCAATTTTGTCTCAATACACAGTCAACCATGAAAGCTTTCATCTGATAAATCCGGCAAGGCCATCATGATCATTATCAAATTCCGTCACCACATCCGCAGCTGCTTTTACCACATCGGGAGCATTTTTCATGGCAATTCCCAAACCAGCAGCCTCAATCATTGAAATATCATTTTCCCCATCACCTGCTGCAATTGTATTTTCTATCGGAATGTCCAGGTGATCTGCAAGATACCTTAAAGCTTCTCCCTTTCCTGAATTTTTGGGAATAAGTTCAAGGTAGACGGGACTTGAATACATCAGATCCAGTTTATCACCATACTTTTCTGTAACCGCTTTTCGAAACCTTTCCTGTTTTTCATGATCATGAAGTTCTATACAAATGATCTTGCACGGAGGCTTGTCCATATAATCCAGCGCATCTTCTCCTACCTTAGCGGGAGTCTTTATTACTTTTTTATAATAGTCAAGGCATTCGCCGCCCCATGGGGATAAAATAAAGTCATCATTATAGGTCTGGATATATATGCCAAAATCAGCGGCCATTTCGAAGATTTCTTTAACAAGCTCTTTCTCAATTCCCACTCTGTAAATGACCCTGTCCTCATCCACATCATATATCATTCCGCCGTTATATGCCATTACATAGCTTCCGGGCATTTCCAGCTTCAGCTCATTATATACAAGTTTTCCGCTGGTAATATCCCGCCCTGTGCATATTGCAAAGTGATTCCCTGCTTCCACAAAATGAATCAGCGCCTCTTTTGTCCTTGGTGATATCTCCTTTTTCTCGGTTAAGATAGTCCCATCCAGATCCGTAGCAAACAGTTTTATTCCGTCTTTGGATTTACTTTCCTTTTCTTCCAGTGAAATAAAATATTCCTTCACATCAAATAAAGATCCCATAACAACGCCCGCTAAAGACCTTATCTCTTCATCAGGCTGAAGTATATCCGGAACCATAATCGGAAAACCACCTGATGCATTTGCTGCCCTTATACCATTGAATGAATCTTCTATGATGCAGCAATCTTCAGGACCACATTCAAGAACCTCCATTGCCTTAAGAAAGCTGTCCGGTGCCGGCTTACTTTTTTCTATCATATCTCCACCGACTACTTCATCGAAATAGCCCAGAAGCCCCGCATCATTTAATTCTCTCTTAACTATGTCTGACTTTGTGGAAGATGCGATTGCAGTATGAATTCCTTTTCCCTTTAAATATTCCAGCAGTTCATTTACACCCGGCTTTACCGGAAGCTGACCCCCGATGGATCTTTCCTTAAAAAGAGCCGCCGAATCCTTAAGCATTTCATCTATGGGAATATTTTCACCAAAGTTTTCTTTCATGATACGCAGTGTACCTTCACTTGTCACACCGATGCATTTCCTGCAGACTTCTTCCACGAAATCCATGTCCTCTATTCCGTATTTAAGAGCCACTTCCTTATCGCACTCTATATAAAGCCTCTCGGAATCAAAAATGACTCCGTCCATATCAAAGATTACATATTTAAACATAACTTAGCTCCTTCACATTTTCCGTGTCTTGTCTGATTTCTGACGATTATGTCTTATTATAAATTTTATGGCAGAATATCGCAAGCATAGTGCATTTCTCTATTGCCCACTTTCCTTTTTTCCTTTATACTCACTTATATATGATTAAATAAGGAGATTCTTCTATGCAGTTAAAAAAAGATGATGATTTTAATCCTGCCGATGACGGGATGTCTCAAGGTGGCAGCTCCATATCCGGTGGCATGTACGGTTCTAATTCCGATCCGGGCTATTACTCTTACGGGACTCCGAACCAGCCATCATACACTTCTCCCTCTTCACCTGTTTCAAGCGGGGTTCAGAAGCTCGTAATAATTATCTGTATCGTCATTCTGGGCGGACTTCTTGCATATATAGGAATCGGGCAATATAAGAAAAAATATGCAAAATCTGAATACATTCCCGGAACCTACAGCAATAATGTATATCAGAATGAGTACTTCGGAATTCAGGCAAAATTCGGTTCAGGCTGGACTGTTAAACAGTATCCGTACGATTCTGCAGCCATAAAAAAGACTCTCGATAATGATCAATCCGTTATCGAATTAAAAGCAGAAAATAAACAGAAGATTGCCGTTGTCGGATTTGTTGTACAGCAGACTGCATACAATGTCAAAGAATCCGGAACAGATATGAATAAAATGCTTGATTCGCTGGAGGATGATTTTAAAGAGGAAATGGAGGCCAGCGGATATACCGTTTCCAGTATTGAACGTGATTCCATAACCATTGCGGGAGAAAAATGCGAAGGCTTCAAAATAATCGGAGTCATGGGCGGCATCAAACTCAGCCTTGTTCAGTATTATGTATTTAAAGGTAATTACATGGGAGCTTATACGGCATCATCCACATCAGAGAGTATATCAAAACAGTCACTTTCTGACATATTTACTGCTAAGTAAAAAAGGTGCGGATGAAATTTCATCCGCACCTTTTTATTGATTCATTATACGTTATATAAAATTTATATAGTTACATTTTCTCCCTTAAGTCCTATATATGCCCCCTGGGATGCCTCTGATGAATCAGGATGTGCCAGGAGCCATTTATTTCTTGCCCAGAGCATCTTATCTTCAGGATCCTTCTCAACAACCTTATCTATATCAGTATTGGTATTCTTCGGAAGAACAATTGCAACTCTGAAGCCCTCTTCATTATCCCGGCATGGTGCATAATGAAGTGATGTTGCATATACTTCGACAACTGTTCCTGCCGGCGCACTAAAGGCCTTTACATCAGCTGTATCAAGCATTCCGTCTATTATTTTCTCCTGCTTTGCAAGAAGCAGAACAAAATCAGTTGTGCCAATATTGATTTCGCTGTTTCTGTGATACTCAAGGCAATTAAGAGCTTTATTATATCCCCAGCACATACCGAGCTGAATCGGCATTCCGCCAAATGCATTCTCTCCAAGCTCCTTAAATATTCCGCAAGCCTCAAGAGAATCTATTCCCGGCTCATAAGCAACGCCACCATCGGGCATATCAATCTTTTTCATTGCCTCAATGAGCTCTGCCGTATCATATCCTGTAAGTACTTTTCCGAATTCGCTGAACTCAGGATCAAAAACTGAATAAATCTGCATATCAAACCTCCTAATACATTAATATCCACCATTGTACCAATATTTTTATAATCCCGCCATATCTAAAAGAATATTTCTGTCTACCTTATATGGAATACGCATAAGACGCGACTCATCAGAAAGTATCTCTTCTACTGACTGCAGCTTTACTGCATCTACCTTTTCTTTTGGTGCTTCTGTTATAGCACACTCGCGGGCTATAAATTCTTCAAACTCATCAAAGTCTCTGAATCCGGCAGAACTTAGAAGAATCTTCCTGTCATCCTTATCAGCATACTTAAGATATCCAGCCTGGAAATGACCGATGGCCTTTCCGTGCTGCACCCCGAATTCAAAGGTCTGACGGTAGCTGAGAGCGTGCGGTGCACTTGTTCCGGCGCTTTTTATCGCAAGCCCTGCATAGTTTGAGGCAAGAAGCATATTGTCCAGTACCTCGTAGCTGAATCCTATATCAGCCCCTGTCTTTCCCGAAGCTTCCGTTCCAAATATCACATCTTTTGCGGCCGCCCATATCTTAAGCCCGTCAACACCGACAGCCTTACTTTCTTCGTTTGCCGCAGTATTGATATAACTTTCAAAGATATGGCCAAGTGCATCGATACTTGTAGATTTTATAATGCTTACCGGTGCTGCCAGAAGATACTTTGCATCGAGAAAAGCTACTGCAGGAAAGATTCTATGAGGCAGACTGCACTTCGTCCTTTTTCCGGGGACCGATATAACCGAAACTCCTGTTACTTCCGATCCCGTACCACAGGTCGTCGGAATCTCTGCCACAGGAAGCGCCTCAAGCTTGAGGCTCTTATCATACAGCTTTGCTTCATCCATATCCGGATTCTTCATAATAAGTGCTGCAGCCTTCGCCGCATCCATCGGAGAACCTCCTCCGATTCCTATCACGAAGTCGCATCCCGCATCTGTCCCTGTCTTTGCTGCTTTAAAGCAAGTCTCTACAGAAGGATTCTCCTCTATGTCGCTATAAATTATATAACCGATTCCTTCTCTATCCAGCGCTGTTTTTACATCATCGAGTGAGCCGTTTTTTGCAGCCGAATGTCTTCCCGTTACGATAAGCGCCTTACTTCCCAATTCTTTAAAAGCACTGCTGTTTTTTACTACCGCATCCCTGTCTCTGAATATCTTTGTACTCATCTATAATCCTCCTGTCCTTACCAACGCATCATCCTGCCATCAGAAGATTTCCCGTTAACAGTTTTCTCGTCAGCCGGCCTTTCTCCGGGTGTGAACTTCGATATATTTTATTTTGCCGCGAAGCTGTCTACCATTTCCTGTAGTTCTATATATCTTTCCATCTTCCACTCTATCTCCGAGTCTACCTCTTCCTTTTCTTTGCTCAGTTCCATAAGCCTCGGAAAATCCGTAGCCGCTCCCGCCATAAGTTCTTCAAGCTCCGCACTACGTTCTTCAAGCTTCTCAATTTCAGATTCAATATTATCATATTCTTTCTGCTCGTTGAAAGAAAGCTTCGTCTTCTCGCGAGGAGCACGGTACTTTCCTTTCTTTTTATCCTGATTTTCGGAATCCTTTCCCGTACTATCTCCTGTATTTTTGCCGGTTCCGGCAGAAACTGCTTTCTCCGCTTCTGACATTATCCCCTTATGAATCATGTAATCCGAATATCCGCCTTCGCTCCGGAATAGAGTCCCGTCAGGTTCAAATGCAAATATTCTCGTTACAACTCTGTCAAGAAAATATCTGTCATGCGATACAGTAATGATTATTCCTGCAAAGCTGTCCAGATAATCCTCGAGGATTCTGAGAGTCTGAATATCAAGATCGTTGGTCGGCTCATCGAGGATGATTACATTCGGCGCAGTCATAAGAACTTTCAACAAGTACAATCTTCTTTTTTCTCCACCGGAAAGTTTTCCTATCGGCGCATACTGCATTTCCGGAGTAAAGAGGAATCTCTCGCACATTACAGAAGCAGACACCAAACCATCCTTCGTTCTTATATATTCGGCGGTATCTTTTATATAATCTATAACTCGAGCAGATTCATCCAGCGCCTCATTTTCCTGGCTGAAATATCCTATCTGTATAGTCTGCCCGATCTCTACCGAACCCGTATCCGGCTTTAGTGCTCCGACTATTATCTTTATAAGTGTTGATTTGCCACACCCGTTAGGCCCTATTATTCCTATTCTGTCCAACTTGTTAAATGTATATGAAAAATCATGAAAAAGCGTTTTTTCATCATACTTCTTGGAAATGCTGTCGAGTATAATGGTCTTGTTACCCATTCTCGAAGGAAGCGATGCCAGTTCAACCTGTCTTTCCTCCTCGGGACGTTCCCGGTCACGTAGTGCTTCAAATCTCTGAATATGAGCTTTCTGTTTTGTGGATCTGGCCCTTGCCCCTCTCAGTATCCAGGCAAGGTCTTTCTTATAAAGTGCAGCCGCTTTTCTCTCTGCCGCAAGTTCATAATCAAGTCTCTGCTGCTTAAGTTCCAGAAATCCCGAATAGTTGGACTCATATCTGTAAACCCTGCCCTTATCTATCTCTAATATCTGATTCGTAACTTCATCCAGAAAATATCTGTCATGCGTAACCATCAGAATAGCTCCACGGAATCTCTTCAGATAATCCTCGAGCCACTCTATCATTTCCGAATCAAGATGGTTTGTCGGCTCATCAAGTATGAGAAGATCCGAAGGTGTCATTATGGCTGCAACAAGAGCCGCCCTCTTCTTCTGCCCTCCCGACAGAATAGACGGATTACATTCCGGGTCATCTATACCGAACTTTGCCAGATTCGCCCTTATCTCGCCCATTTTATCCCAGTGATCTCCCCCGGCATAAATGGTGTCGGTTATATTTTCCAGAAGATTTTTATTCATATCAAAGCTTGGATTCTGCGGAAGATAAGATATCCGGAGTGAGTTCCCCTGAACAACCTTACCGCTATCGGGTGAAACTACTCCGGCTACAATTCCGAGAAGTGTGGACTTGCCCGTTCCGTTGGTTCCCACAACACCGATCTTATCGGTATCGCTTATACCTACTGACACATCATCCAGCACAGCCCTCTCCATATATGTTTTTGATACATTTTCAACATTTAATATATTCATAGTTTCGGCGTACTACTCCAATTTATCGTTATATACTGCCCTTACACCGCCCACATATTTCGGCCTTCTTCGAGCCCCTGTAATTACAGCCTTTCCGATACATCTATGCTCCAGTCTGAGCGGAACAACCACGGGATGAACATGCATGCCTATCATAACCCCGCCTATATCAATTCCCGCATCGGCTTTTGCTTCTATACTTTCAACCACTACGGGATCGATGAAGTTTTTATATGCCTCTACCGCAAATGCACCGCCTGCATGTGGCTGCGGGATTACATTTACCTCTTCAAATCCGTACTCTTGCATGGTCTCTCTTTCGACCACCACGGCTCTATTGAGATGTTCGCAGCACTGAACCGCCAACTTAACTCCTCTTAGTTTAAGCTCTTTTGCAATTGCCCTGTAAACAGCCTCTGCTGCATCTGCACTTGACGCCGTACCCATATGTTCTCCTATGGTTTCACTGGATGAGCATCCGATTATAAAGAGCTTCCCCTCCTTAAGCCTTGCCTTTTCAGCTACTTCAGCTATCACGGCCGCTGCATCCTCTTCTATCTGTCTTATTATATCCATTGTTTATCAAATCCTTATACTGTAAAATGCTTTGTTGTTATAAATGCTCCGAGGCCCGTCATTATATATGGTATCCGGGCTTCCATGGCTGCCGACTTTATTACATAATCCGTCATTGAATAAAGTGTCCAAAATACATATGCCGCTATCAATAGTTCCAGTATGGCAATAAAAACAAATGCCAAACCTCCCCGGTCCATTTGATTTACAACAAATCTCTGAATCAACCATATAATTATGATTACCACATGAACAATAATCTGAAATGTCAGATCTGTCAAGCCGTGAAATGCCCATATCAAAACGACTGCGGATATCAGCGCCTCCAATATTCCAAGCGATGTAAATACCATCGTAACGATTTCTCTCACCTTATTTTTTTCCATCGTTATACTGATTTTCTCCATAAGAACATGAATTATATTTTACCTACTTCTTTTAAATGCTCAAGAAATGCCGTACATCCCTCGACCACATCTCTGTATGTAGCATCAAAATTCCTTGTATACCAGGGATCCGCGACTCCTCTCGGATTATCTGTGAAATCCAGAAGCAGGTGTATCTTTCTTTCCGGATCACCTCCGAGAATTCTCGGCATCCATCTTGCGTTAAGGTCATCCATGCCGATAATATAATCAAAGTCCTTATAATCCTGCTTTGTAAGCAGCTCAGCTCTCTTTCCTTCACAGGATATACCGTGCTCGGCAAGCTTCGCCTTCGCCGGCGGATATACGGGATTACCTTTGCCATTCCATATCTCATCCGTATGAGTTGCTCTGGACTCGATATGGAAT